>NZ_JBQTCF010000003.1:0-182337 GCF_052379845.1 Roseinatronobacter sp. NSM
GGGGCCGCTTCATGGCGGCCCTGTCGGGTGTTGCCTTCGCCAATGTTCTGGTCTTTGTGCAACTGGGCATCATGAATTCCATGGCCACGGCAACCCTGCGCCCCTATGCGTTTTTCAATGCCGACATCATGATTTCGGCGGGGGATGCGAACGCGCTTGCGGTGGGGGGCAATGTCGCGCGGCAATGGATGCTGCAAGCCTTCGCTGACCCCGATGTGATTGCCGGAACAGGTCTGTTCATCGCCAATACCCCCCTGAAGCGCGACGATACCGAGATCAGCCTGACCACTTTCGGGGTTGACCCCGCCCAACCTGATTTCATTGCCCCCCAGAACGCGGGGGACATTGCGTTGTTGCAGGTGCGCGATGTAGCAATTCTTGACAGGCTTGCGCGCGGCATTCCCAAGGACGAGGCGGCGGCCATCCGGCCCCAAACGCCGCTGTCTTTTGAAACGCAGGGCCGGACCCTTGCGGCGCTGGCCACGTTTGCCGGTGGTGGCGGTTTTGGCGGGGTTGGTTACATGTTCGTGTCTGACCAAACCTTCCTGTCGCTATTTGCGTCGCGCAGTTCCACGGCACCCGACCATATTCTGTTGCGCCTGCGTCCGGGCGCAGATGTCGCGGTTGTGGCCGCGCGGCTGCGCGGGCTGATATCTGACAACACCCTGCGCATAAGAAGTGACGCAGACGCCGCGCAGGAAGATTTGCGCTACCAGCAGACGCAACGCCCCGCAGGTGTCATCTTCGGCTTTGGTGTGCTGATCGGGGTTTTGGTGGGGTTGGTGATTGTGTATCAGGTTTTGTCGGCGGATGTGGCCGACCATTTGCGCGAATACGCAACCTGCAAGGCAATGGGCTATGGCCCGCGGTTTTTCCTTGGCATTGTCGTGGAAGAAGCGCTGGTGCTGGGGGGTCTGGGCTTTTTGCCGGGGCTTGTCGTGGGGACTGCCATTCTGACATTGATGGCCAAGGTTACGACCCTGCCGCTGGTGATGACGCCCTCCATGGCGGTTGCGGTGTTTGTGGGCACAGTGGTCTTTTCGGTCCTGTCAGGCGTCATTGCGACCCGCCGTTTGGCGGCGGCTGACCCTGCCGATTTGTTTTAAGGGGCCATCATGACCAGCCAGACGATTATTGCAGCGCGGGGGCTGAACCACTGGTTCGGCCATGGCGAGGCGCGCAAGCAGGTTTTGTTTGACATCGATCTGACGCTGGCGCGTGGCAGCTTTACAGTGCTGATGGGGCCGTCAGGGTCGGGCAAGACCACGGTTCTGACCTTACTGGGGTGTCTGCGCGGGGTGCAGGATGGGTCAGTGCAGGCGATGGGGCAGGAATTGCACGGCGCGGGGGATGCGCAACTGACCAAGCTGCGCCAGCGGATGGGCTTTATCTTCCAGTCGCATAACCTGCATGAAAGCCTGAGTGCGCTGCAAAATGTCATCATGGGCGTTCAGGTGCGCCCCGGCGTGGACGATGCCCTTGCGCGGCGCGCGGGTGCCCATGCACTTGGGCTGGTGGGGTTGTCCGACCGTCTGGATTATTTGCCTGCCAACCTGTCGGGGGGGCATAAGCAGCGCGTTGCAGTGGCCCGCGTGCTTGTGGGAAACCCTGCCATGGTGCTTGCGGATGAACCGACAGCGGCGCTTGACAAGGACAGCGCGGCAGATGTTGTTGATTTGCTCAAGCGGCTGGGAACACAACGGGGCACAACGACCCTGCTTGTGACACATGACCCCCGGATACTGGATCGTGCGGACAGCATTCTGACGCTGGAAGATGGCAAGATCGTCTCTTGCACGGGGGGGCGCACCGGAAGCCGCGCTTGATTCATTGCGTTACAGGCTTGCTCGGGCGGGAAAGCCGTTTTAGCTGCTTGCGCCCGGCAGGTCCGATCCATTGGCGTCAGCAAGTGCGTCGGGGCCATCAATCAGCTTGTCGGGTTGTGCAAGTGCTGTCAGCTTTTCGCGGTCGGTGATGATGACCCGTGCGCCGTCCATCTTTACCCCGTCAGCTTCCAGCAAGCGCAGGGTGCGCGACAGGTTTTCGGGCGTCATGCCAAGGTAGGATGCGATCAGGCGTTTCTCAACAGGTAGGGTATAGGATGTTGCGCCGCCCGCCAGCATGGATTGACGCAACAGGTAGGATGCAACCCGTTCGCGCGAATTGCGCAGCTTCAGGGATTTGGCACTGCGCACGACAGACCGATAGCAGGCCGCAAGTTCGGCGATCACGGATACCGCGAATTCAGTGTCGCGCCGGAACATCGCGCGCAGGTCGGCGGCAGGCACCAGAATGATGCGCGTGCGTTCCAGTGTGCGCGCCGACATAAGATAGGGCGCGTCCCGAATGCTGGCGGCAAGAATGAACGTGGAAACCGGCTGCACCACGGCCATGGTGCAGTCGCGCCCGGACCATTGCGCGAATAATTCCACCGACCCTTCCAGCACGATATGCAGAAAATCGGCCGGGTCACCCTGCCGAATGATTTCCAGCCCTTGGGGGAAATTTTGTGCATAGGAACTGGCCATCAGGCTTTCAAAGCTGGCCTGCGTCATGTCGCGGAACAGATGCAGATGGCGAATCTCTGGCAATTCTTCGGGTCGCAAGGGGGCTGCCTGATAAGTTTTGGATTTTTGCTTGATTAACATCAAGCGGCGAGCGCAGCAAGATCAAGCCTTCGGAAAACATATATTGGCGGGTTGGGCCACGGATTTCTGACAGGAAAATGACGAATTCCAAATCCGGCACGATTGTTGGATTCAGGTGCAGGGACTTTGATCTCGATCAAATTTTTCCGTGGCGCGCTATGACTGGGTGCTTGCGAACGGGTGGTCAAGAACACCTGAACCGCCAAGGAGATGCCCATGCATGTGATGCTGGCCTATGATAATTCCCGCAACGCCCGGATTGCGCTGGATGGCGTGCGCGGGCTGCTATCCGCGTTGAACCCCAGCATCACGCTGATTTCGGTGGTCGAGGATGTGGGCAGTGCAACCGCAGGTGCGGACGAGCTGTTTTCCGAACAATACGCCGAGCAGAAGGCAGGAACCGAAGCGGCAGCGGCAGAACTTGCCGCAGCCGGGTTCAATGCCTCTGTGCTTATTGCGGAAGGGGATGCGCGCAAGATGATCCTGCGCGCCGTGGAAGAACGCAAGCCCGACCTGCTGGTTATGGCGCGCCACAGCCACAAGCCCGACCCCGGCCCGCTGAATTTCATCACCCGCAAGATTGATGCGCTGGTCGAGGAATTCGACCACATGACCTTCGGTTCGGTCAGTGCATTTCTGGCGCGGCGCGCGTCCTGCCCGTTGCTGATCATCCCGACACATTCCGACTGACGCGTTCGCAACACCCATAGCCGTCTTCAAACCTTCGAGGTCTGACATGCAAGTCAGTGATATTTTCCGCTTCAAGAACGCCGAGATAAAGGCCCTCCATCTGACATGGATTGCCTTTTTCATATCGTTCTATGTCTGGTTCAACATGGCGCCGCTGGCGTCGTCCATGCTGCGTTCTGTCGACTGGCTGACGCGCGAGGATCTTCGCCTGTTTGCCATCGCCAATGTCGCGCTGACCATTCCTGCGCGCATCATCGTGGGCATGGCGCTGGACAGGTTCGGGCCGCGCCGGGTGTTTTCGGTGCTGATGGTGCTGATGGCTGTGCCCACCTTCGTCTTTGCCTTTGGGGACACGCGCGAAGTGCTGTTCATGTCGCGTCTGGTGCTGTCGTCCATCGGGGCCAGCTTCGTGGTGGGCATTCATATGACCGCGCTGTGGTTCAAGCCGCGCGATATTGGTTTTGCGGAAGGGTTCTATGCGGGGTGGGGCAATTTCGGGTCGGCGGCAGCGGCAATCACGCTGCCCACCATCGCGCTGACGCTGTATGGCGGTGATGATGGCTGGCGCTACGCGATTGCCACTTCGGGCGTTGTCATGGCCGCATATGGCGTGTTCTACTGGTTCGCCATCACCGACGGGCCCAGTGCCGATACCCACAAAAAGCCGCGCAAGGCGTCGGCGCTGGAAGTTTCCAGTTGGCGTGATCTGGTGCTGTTGTGCATTTTCACGGTTCCTATGGTGGGCATTCTGTCGATCCTTGTCTATCGCGTGCAGATGATGGGCTATATCGACCCGATGACCGCAGTGTTCATCCATGCGGCGATTGCGATAGTCGTGACCTGGCAGGTCTGGCAGGCGATCCGCGTCAACGTGCCGATCCTGAAGCGCGGTGTGCCGGAAGATGACAAATACCCGTTCAGTTCGGTCGCGGCGCTGAACGCCACCTATTTTGCCAATTTCGGCGCCGAACTGGCCGTGGTGTCCATGCTGCCCATGTTTTTTGAGGAAACATGGGGCCTGACGGCTGCCGCTGCGGGGCTGATTGCTGCCAGCTTCGCCTTCGTCAACCTGTTCGCGCGGCCCATGGGCGGGCTGGTGTCCGACCGTTTCGGCAACCGCCGTTTCGTGATGCTGGCCTATATGTTTGGCATTGCCATAGGCTTTGTGCTGATGGGGCTGCTGAATTCCAACTGGCCGCTGATCATTGCGATTGCGATCACCATCATGTGCTCTTTCTTCGTGCAAGGCGCCGAAGGGGCAACTTTCGGGATCATCCCGTCCATCAAGCGGCGTGTGACGGGCCAGATTTCGGGCATGGCCGGGGCTTACGGCAATGTTGGCGCGGTGTTTTACCTGTTCGTGTTCATGTTCGTCACACCGCAGCAGTTCTTCTTCATCATCGCGGCGGGCGCGCTGATTTCATGGGTCATCTGCTATTTGTGGCTGAAAGAGCCGGAAGGCGGGTTTGGGGATGAATACATCATCTCCTCCGTCGACCGGGAGATTGCCTTGGAAGCCGCAGAAAAAAAGGCGGCCATGTCCGAAGTCGAAAAGGTGTTCGCCAAATCCGTCAAGGTCGAACTGACCGATCGTGGCGGGGAAGTGCACCTGAAGGCGCAATTCAAATCCATAAATGACCTGCGCGCGGCGCTTGCTGGCCTTGATGGCGCAGCGCGCACCGCAGGCTGACATATCCGCAGGCCCGCCAGCCCGGACCTGCCCCCAAACCTACAAGGAAGACACGCAATGTCCATCACAGCCACCCACGCAGCCAAAGGGCCGATCCTGACGGATTGGCGGCCAGAAGACAGTGACTTCTGGCAAAGCACCGGCAAACGCGTCGCCAATCGCAACCTGATGATTTCTGTCCCCTGCCTGCTTCTGGCCTTCGCGGTGTGGATGGTCTGGTCCGTCGTGGTGGCGCGCCTGCCCGCAATCGGATTTGCGTTCACAACCGACCAGTTGTTCCTGCTGGCGGCCCTGCCGGGGCTGTCGGGCGCGACATTGCGCATTTTCTACAGCTTCGTCATTCCCATCTTTGGCGGCCGGCGCTGGACGGCGATTTCCACAGCCTCGCTTCTGCTGCCTGCGCTGGGTATCGGCTTTGCGGTGCAGAACCCCGAAACGCCCTATACGATTTTCGTGATCCTTGCGCTTTTATGCGGGTTCGGGGGCGGTAACTTCGCCTCGTCCATGTCGAACATCAATTATTTTTTCCCCAAGGCACAAAAGGGCAATGCGCTGGCCGTGAATGCGGGGCTGGGCAATCTGGGGGTGTCGGTGGTCCAGTTCGTGGTGCCCGTCGTCATCACCATGGCGGTTTTCGGGGCCATGGGGGGGCAGTCGCAAACCATTTCCGGCGGGGGGGAATTGTGGCTGCAAAATGCGGGCTTTGTCTGGGTGCCGTTTTTGGTGATCTTCACGCTGGCCGCATGGTTCGGGATGAATGACCTGGCAGATGCGAAAGCCAACCTGTCCGACCAACTGACCATCCTGAAGCGCAAGCATAACTGGATCATGTCTTTCCTGTATATCGGGACATTTGGCAGCTTCATCGGCTATTCGGCGGGCTTCCCGCTGCTGATGCGCACCCAGTTTCCTGCCGTGGACGCGCTGCATTTCGCCTTTCTTGGGCCGCTTGTCGGTGCCTTGTCGCGGGTGTTCACGGGCTGGATTTCCGACAGGTTCGGGGGCGGGCGCGTGACGCTGTGGGCCTTCGTTGCGATGATTTTTGCAGTGGTCGGCGTGATCTGGTTCCTGCCGCTGGCGGGCAGCGAAGGGAACTTCTGGGGCTTTTTCGCCTGCTTCATGGCGCTGTTTTTCCTGACAGGTGTGGGCAATGCATCCACCTTCCAGATGATCCCGGTGATCATGCGCAAGGAAATCCCGCTGCTGATGCCGCATCTGGACAAGGCGGCGGCGCTTAAGACCGCTGAACGCGAAGCGGGCGCGATTATCGCCTTCACCTCTGCGATGGCGGCGTATGGCGCGTTTTTCATTCCCAAATCCTACGGCACGTCAATCGCCATGACCGGCGGCCCTGCGGGCGCATTATGGGCCTTCGCGGGCTTCTATGTCCTGTGCGTGCTGGTGACATGGGTCTTCTACACCCGCAAGGGCGCCGCAACGCCCTGCTGAGACATGCGCGGGCGCAAAGGCGCGCCCGCCCCACACAAACTTTGAACGGAGACAGCGATGAGCCATCTTCTTGATCGCCTGAACTTTTTGAAATCCAACCGCAAGGATACGTTTTCAGACGGCCACGGCCAGACCACAACCGAAAACCGCGATTGGGAAGACGTGTATCGTGACCGCTGGCGGCATGACAAAATTGTGCGTTCGACCCATGGTGTGAACTGCACAGGGTCCTGTTCGTGGAAAATCTACGTCAAATCGGGCATTGTGACATGGGAAACCCAACAAACCGATTATCCGCGCACGCGCCCTGACCTGCCCAACCATGAACCGCGCGGCTGTGCGCGCGGGGCGTCCTACAGCTGGTATCTTTATTCGGCCAACCGCGTGAAAACGCCGCTGGTGCGCGGCGCGCTGATGCGGCTGTGGCGCGAAAAGCGCAAGACGATGACGCCGGTTCAGGCATGGACGGCGATTCAGCAAGACCCGATCGCGCGCGCCAGCTACACGGCCAAGCGCGGCACAGGCGGCTTTGTGCGTGCCACATGGGACGAAGTGACCGAAATTACCGCCGCCGCCAATGCCTATACCGCCAAGCAATACGGCCCTGACCGCGTGTTCGGGTTTTCGCCCATTCCCGCCATGTCGATGGTCAGCTACGCGGCCGGGTCGCGCTATCTGTCGCTTCTGGGCGGCACCTGCATGTCGTTTTATGACTGGTATTGCGACCTGCCGCCTGCCAGCCCGATGACCTGGGGCGAACAGACCGACGTTCCCGAAAGTGCCGACTGGTATAACGCGGGCTACTTGCTGTTATGGGGGTCAAACGTGCCCCAGACGCGGACGCCGGATGCCCACTTCTATACCGAGGCGCGCTATCGCGGCACAAAATCCGCGGTCATCTGCCCGGATTATTCGGAAGCTGCAAAATTCGGCGATGTCTGGCTGAACGCCAAGCAGGGCACGGACGCGGCCATCGGCATGGCCTTTGGGCATGTCATCCTGCGCGAATTCCATCTGGACCGCCAGACGCCCTATTTCGAGGAATACTGCCGCAAATATTCCGATATGCCCATGCTGGTGCAACTGGACAAGAAGGGCGACAGCTATTTGCCGGGCCGCCAGTTGCGCGCAAGTGATCTGGCCGACAACCTGGGCGAGGCGAACAACGCGGAATGGAAAACCATCTGCATTGACGAAACCACCGGCCAACTGGTCGCGCCCAATGGGTCCATCGGGTTTCGCTGGGGCGAACAGGGCATGTGGAACCTTGAGGAGAAGGCCAAGGGCGCGGACATCAGGCCCAAGCTGTCGCTGATCATGGACGAAGACCGCGACGATGTGGTGGGCGTAGATTTCCCCTATTTCGGCGGCATGGCCACAGGCCAGTGGGAAAACGACGCGCGCGGCGACGTGCTGACACGCAATCTGCCGGTCAAGGTGATCACGCTCGCTGACGGGTCCGAGGCACTGGTCACAACCGTGTTCGACCTGTTCTGCGCCAATTACAGCCTTGATCGCGGCCTTGGTGGCGATCATGTGACGGATGACTACAACGCTGATGTGCCCTTCACGCCTGCATGGGCTGAACGTATTACCGGCGTGCCTGCCGACAAGATCATCCATGTGGCCCGCGAATTCGCGGGTAACGCCGAAAAGACCAATGGTAAATCCATGGTCATCATCGGGGCGGCAATGAACCACTGGTATCATATGGATATGAACTACCGCGCGGTCATCAACATGTTGGTGATGTGCGGGTGTGTGGGCCAGTCGGGCGGCGGTTGGGCGCATTATGTGGGGCAGGAAAAACTGCGTCCGCAAACTGGCTGGACGGCGCTTGCCTTTGCGCTGGACTGGGCGCGCCCGCCACGGCACATGAATTCAACCAGCGCGTGGTATGCCCATACCGACCAGTGGCGTTATGAAACGGTGACCGCAAAAGATATCCTGTCGCCCACGGCACCCGCAGGCGATTGGGAAAGCCTGAGCCTGATCGATTATAACATCCGGTCGGAACGCATGGGCTGGCTGCCATCTGCGCCACAGTTGAAAACCAACCCCCTGCAGGTGGGCGCGGCAGCGAAAGCGGCGGGCAAGGATATTCCCGCCTATGTCGCCGAGCAGTTGAAGGCTGGCGCGCTGGAAATGTCCTGCGAAGACCCGGATGCGCCGGAAAACTGGCCGCGCAACCTGTTTGTGTGGCGGTCCAACCTGCTGGGGTCGTCGGGCAAGGGGCATGAGTATTTCCTGAAACACCTTCTGGGCACCAGCCACGGTGTTCAGGGCAAGGATCTGGGCCACGAAGGCCGCCAAAAACCCGTTGAGGCCAAGTGGCATGATGAAGCACCAGAGGGCAAACTCGACCTTTTGGTGACGATTGACTTCCGCATGTCCACAACGGCGGTCTATGCCGATATCGTCATGCCGACGGCCAGCTGGTATGAAAAGGATGATCTGAACACCTCCGACATGCACCCTTTCATCCACCCGCTGCAAGCGGCAGTTGATCCCGCGTATGAGAGCAAGACCGACTGGGAAATTTTCAAGGCGATTGCCAGGAAATTCTCCGAAGTTGCGCCGGAAATTCTGGGTGTCGAAACCGATGTGGTGCAACTGCCGTTGCAGCATGACAGCCCCGGCGAATTGGCGCAGCCTTTTGTCCAAGACTGGAAGAAAGGCGAATGTGACCTGATCCCCGGCAAGACGGCCCCGGCCTATATCGCGGTCGAACGCGACTATCCGAACCTGCACGCGCGCTTCACGGCGCTTGGGCCGCTGATGGAAAAGGTCGGCAATGGCGGCAAGGGCATTGCCTGGGACACGAAAACCGAAGTGCACCACCTGAAGGCGCTGAACGGCACCCATACGGACGGGCCGACCAAGGGCATGGCGAAAATCGACACAGCGATTGACGCTTGCGAAGTGGTGCTGATGCTGGCACCTGAAACCAACGGCGAAGTGGCGGTCAAAGCGTGGAAGGCGCTGGAAAAGGCCACTGGACTCGAGCACGCCCATCTGGCCGATGTCAAGAAAGACGAGAAGATCCGCTTCCGCGACATCGCAGCACAACCGCGCAAGATCATTTCCTCGCCCACATGGTCGGGCATTGAATCCGAAGAGGTTTGCTACAACGCAGGCTGGACCAATGTGCATGAACTGATCCCGTGGCGCACGGTTTCGGGCCGCCAGCAACTGTATCAGGACCACGAATGGATGCGGGCCTTTGGCGAATTCTTCGTCACATGGCGTCCGCCTGTCGATCTGAGGACGATCACGGTCGATGCGACCAAATCACTGAAATCGGCGGAAAAGCATGTGGTGCTGAACTTCATAACCCCGCACCAGAAATGGGGCATCCACTCAACCTATTCCGACAATTTGCTGATGCTGACGCTGAACCGTGGCGGGCCGGTTGTCTGGCTGTCGGAAGTAGACGCGGCCAAGGCTGGCATTGTCGATAATGACTGGGTTGAGGTGTTCAATTCCAACGGTGTGATTGCCGCGCGCGCGGTGGTCAGCCAGCGGATGAAGGACGGCACGCTGTTCATGTATCACGCGCAGGAAAAGATCGTGAATACGCCCGGCAGCCAGATCACCGGCCAGCGCGGGGGCATTCACAACTCGGTCACGCGCACCGTGCCCAAACCCACGCATATGATCGGGGGCTATGCGCAACTGTCCTACGGTTTCAACTACTACGGAACTGTGGGCGCGAACCGCGATGAAATGGTCATCGTTCGGAAAATGGAAAACGTGGATTGGCTGGATCAGCCCGCAAAAGTGGAGGCGTAGGACATGAAAGTACGTGCCCAGATCGGTATGGTGCTGAACCTTGATAAATGTATCGGGTGTCACACCTGCTCTGTTACCTGCAAAAACGTCTGGACCTCGCGCGAGGGGGTTGAATATGCGTGGTTCAACAATGTCGAAACCAAGCCCGGCATTGGCTACCCGAAGGATTGGGAAAACCAGAAACGCTGGAATGGCGGCTGGAAGCGCGACCCGTCAGGCCAGCTGGTGCCCAAACAGGGCGGCAAATGGCGCATTCTGGCAAATATCTTCGCCAATCCCGACCTGCCTGAAATTGATGATTTCTATGAACCCTTCGATTTCGATTATGACCACCTGAAATCCGCGCCCGAAATGCAGGCGTTCCCCACTGCGCGCCCGCGTTCCAAGATCACCGGCGAGCGGATGGAAAAGATTGAATGGGGGCCAAACTGGGAAGAAATCCTAGGCGGCGAATTTGCCAAACGCTCGCAAGATTACAATTTCGAGGGGATTCAGAAGGATATTTACGGGGAATATGAAAACACCTTCATGATGTATCTGCCGCGCCTGTGCGAGCATTGCCTGAACCCCGCTTGCGTGGCCTCCTGCCCGTCAGGCGCGATCTACAAGCGCGAAGATGACGGCGTTGTTCTGATCGATCAGGAAAAATGCCGGGGCTGGCGGATGTGCGTGTCGGGCTGCCCCTACAAGAAGATTTATTACAACTGGTCTTCTGGCAAATCCGAGAAATGCACCTTGTGCTATCCGCGTCTGGAATCCGGTCAGCCCACGGTATGTTCGGAAACCTGTGTGGGGCGTATCCGCTACTTGGGGGTCATGCTGTATGACGCCGACAAGATCAGTCAAGCGGCTGGCGTGGCAGATGAAAAGCAGCTCTACGATGCGCAGCTTGATGTCTTTCTTGACCCGAATGATCCGGCCGTGATTGACGCCGCCCGCGCCGAAGGCATCCCCGAGGACTGGATAAAGGGCGCGCAGAATTCGCCCATCTGGAAAATGGCGATGGAATGGAAGATCGCCTTCCCGCTGCACCCGGAATACCGCACATTGCCGATGGTGTGGTATATCCCGCCGCTGTCGCCCATCCAGAACGCGGCTGAAGCGGGCAAAATCAGCGCGCAGGACGATATGCCCGATGTCGCATCCCTGCGTATTCCGGTGCGGTATCTGGCCAATATGCTGACCGCAGGCGACGAAGCCCCCGTTGTCAGCGCGCTGGAACGGATGCTGGCCATGCGGTCCTATATGCGGTCGAAAACCGTTAACGGGGTCATCAACATTGGCGTTGCCAAGCGCGTCGGCATGACGCCGCAACAGATCGACGAGATGTATCAGCTGATGGCAATCGCCAATTATGAAGATCGTTTCGTCATCCCGACCACGCACCGCGAACTGGTAGAGGATGCCTATGACCTGAAGGGGGGCTGCGGCTTCACGGATGGCAATGGATGTTCCAGCGGGTCGTCTGGCGGCACATTGTTTGGCGGCAAGAAATTCCGCAGCCCGCAGGAGTTTATCCAGTCATGAAAACCTATCGCGCCCTTTCCGCCTTGCTGACCTATCCAACCCCCGAGTTGCAGGCGGCAGTGCCTTCGATCTGGCAAACTCTTTCAAAGGAGGAGTTTTTGCGCCCCAGCCAGCTGGCCACGCTTGACCCCCTTCTGACCGAACTGGAGAACGGCGACATTTACGACTTGCAGGAACGCTATGTCCTGCAATTCGACCGCGCACGCACGCTGTCGCTGAACCTGTTTGAACATATCCACGGTGAAAGCCGCGACAGGGGCGGGGCCATGGTGGACCTGCTGGAAACATACCGCGCGGGCGGCTTTGATCTGGTCGGGCCGGAACTGCCCGACCACCTGCCGGTGCTGCTTGAATTCCTGTCCACACAAGACCCCGAACAGGCGCGCGCCATTCTGGCCGATGCGGGCCATATCATTGTGGCGCTGGCAGAACGGCTGGCGCGGCGCGAAAGTGTCTATGCGCCGGTTCTGGCCGCGCTGGTGACGCTGGCGCAGGTCGGAACCACCCCCGAGGCCGAAGCGCTTTTGTCCGAAAAAGACGACGACCCCGAGGACCTTGAAGCGCTTGATGCGGTTTGGGAAGAAGCGATGGTCACGTTTGGGCCTGATCCTAATGCAGGCTGCCCGGTGTCGCGCGACATTCTGGCCCGCATGGACATACAAGCACCGGCGCACCCGCGCGCCGCCAGCCAGTAACCGGAGGCAGTGATGCATAACTTCATTTTCGGAATATTTCCCTATATCGCTGTAACGGTCATGGTGATCGGATCAGTGGTACGCTATGACCGCGACCCTTTCACATGGAAAAGCAAGTCCAGCCAGATGTTGCGCAAGCGGCAATTCGTTATTGGGTCAGTGCTGTTCCATTTGGGGGTGCTGGTTATCTTTTTCGGCCATGTTGTCGGCCTGTTGCTGCCAAAAGAGCTGTTCTATGCCTTTGGCATCACATCTGGCGCGAAACAGATCATGGCCATTGTTGTTGGCGGCGCGGCTGGTGTTGCGGCGCTGATCGGGGGGGTCATTTTGCTGCATCGCCGGCTGGGTGACCCCCGCATTCGTGCCAATTCCAGTTTTGGTGACAACGCTGTGATGGTCCTGTTGGTGGCGCAACTTGTGCTGGGGCTGGCCACGGTGCCGCTGGCGCTGGGCCATCTGGATGGCAGTGAAATGTTGAAATTCATGGCTTGGGCGCAGGGTGTCATTACCTTCAAGGCGGGGGCGGCGGCGCATATCGTTGATGTGCACCCAGTCTTCAAGCTGCATATCTTCCTTGGTCTGGTGCTGTTCCTGATCGTGCCGTTCACGCGGCTGGTGCATATCGGTTCGGTGCCTGTCAGGTATTTGTGGCGACCGGGCTTTCAGATTGTGCGGTCGCGTCAAGGGGCAAAAGCTGCACCTTCCGGCCTGAAGCCCATGAAACCGGCCAAGTAGCCAATGCGGGCGCGTGCACGACGCGCGCGCCCCACCCACAACCGGAGAAATACCATGAAACCGCTTCTGCCGCCTGTTTTTGTCAACGGCATTGAAATTTCGCCTGAACGCATCGCCGCAGAGGCCCAGAACCACCCCGCCCCCAAGGCAAAACCGGGGCTGGCATGGAAAGCCGCTGCGCGCGCCTTGGCCATCCGCGAATTGATGCTGCAAGAGGCCCGCGCGCGCGGCCTGTCCCCTGACCCCGTCGAAATTGCACCGGGGCAGGTGGAAACCCACGATGAGGCGCTGATCCGCCAGCTTTCCGACATGGCAATCACGCCCGCCCCCGCCGCGGATGAGGCCGCGTTGCGCCGCATCTATGACGCCCACCCAGACCGTTTCCGTGCGCCATCGCTGTATGAGGCAGCGCATATCCTGTTTCCCCGCCAGAACGATATGGCCCGCGTGCGCGCCCATGTAGACGCGGTGCTGGCGCAGTTGCGCGAAAACCCCCGCCGCTTTGCAGAGCTTGCGCGCAGCCATTCCGCCTGTTCGTCAAGGGACAATGGCGGGGTGCTGGGCCAGTTGGCCCAAGGCGACACAGTGCCCGAATTCGAAGCCGGGATGGACGCGCTGCGCGAAGGGCAAATCAGTGACCCGGTGGAAACCCGTTTCGGCCTGCACCTGATCCGGCTGGACGCGCGCGCACGCGGCGATGTGCTGCCTTTTGGGGCCGTTCTGCCGCGCTTGCGCGATGCCCACGCGAAAGCGGCATGGGCGCGGGCGGCGGCGCAGTTCACTGCTGATCTGGTCGCAAAATCCAGCATCGAAGGCGTGCAGCTTCAGGCGGCCTGAACCGCGCGACATGCCCAAGCCCGCCGCAACCCGTTTGCGCGTGCCAAACTGATTGGCGACAACGGGCCTGCGCGCGCGGTTGCCGCCCGTGCTGACCTGCACTCAGTGCACTTTGTCGAAGGGCCTTGCGCCCGCAACCGCAATCGGTGGGGTTCCAGGGGGTGGCAGCGATAGTGATATTCAATTGATATTGATCAACCTGAATATACAGCCGGGGAAGAAATTAAAAATTATAATAGGAAAAAAATTTCCACTGACGATATTTGATTTGATTTATATCAAGGATTATGGCTCAATTATGCCCTAAAAATAGACTTAGGCCACCACATAAAGGACGCGCGCCATGCTGTTGGGATATATTAGCCTGCCGGGTCGCGGTGCAAATGACCTGTTTTTGTCCGGCGTTGTCGCGCGTCTGGACGGGCGTTTGCGGTTGTGCGGCACGGTGCAAACCAACACAGCGCGGGCCGACCGGCGCAAATGCGATATGGATTTGCGGCTTCTGTCCTCGGGGCAAGTGGTGCGCATCAGCGAGGATCGCGGCGCAATGGCGCGCGGTTGCACCCTTGATACCAGTGTCCTGGCGCAGGCCGTGGCCGCGACAGAGGATGCTTTGTCAGGCGCTGATCTGCTGATCGTCAACAAATTCGGCAAAACCGAAGCCGAGGGGCGCGGCTTTACCCCCGTTATCGGGGAAGCGCTGTGTATCGGCTTGCCGGTTCTGGTGGGCGTAAACGGCCTGAACCTGCCCGCGTTCAAGCGCTTTACCGACGGGCTTGCCACAGCACTTCCTGCGGATATGCTGCAGGTCACCGACTGGTGCCTGCGCACGGGCCTGCGCCATGCTGCCTGAACCTGCGCAGATTGCCATTGTGACTGTTTCGGACCGTGCATCGCGGGGGGAATATGCGGACCTTGGCGGCCCCGCTGCCGAAGAATGGGTGCGCAATGTGGTTACCACGCCAGTTGCCGTCACCCGTCAGATTGTGCCTGACGGGCGCGAAACTGTGGCTGATGCCTTGCGCGCATTGGCGGCGGGTGGGGCCGATCTGGTGCTGGTGACGGGCGGCACCGGCCCTGCGCCGCGCGACCGCACCCCCGAAGCGCTGGCCGATATCATCGATTTCGACCTGCCCGGTTTTGGCGAGGAAATGCGCCGTGCGTCCCTGGCCGAGGTGCCGACTGCAATTTTGTCCCGACAGGGTGCGGGCGTGCGCGGGCAAACCCTGTTCATGACCTTGCCTGGCAAACCCGCTGCAATTGCGACCTGCCTGCACGCGGTTTTCGCGGCTGTGCCCTATTGTCTGGACCTGATCGGCGCGCGGCGCATTGAAACCGATCCTGCGCGCTGCGCGGCGTTCCGGCCCAAATCCGGCTAGGGCATCTCTCGCGCATTGGCATGAACGCGCGGCACCTTGACCGTCTGACAGTGCGCTGTCATCAAGCGGAAAACCGGCACCCCCTTCATGGCAGGACGCGTGGCCAGATCGTCACGCATCTTGCCAAACCCCGTAGCGTCGGGGGCCAAGGTTGCCGGGGCAATATCGGCCAGAAAGCGCGACAAATGCGGGGGCGGTGCCACGGCCCGAACGGGTTGCAGAAAAACACCCAGCGCAAGCCTGCAGGTCAGCAGGACGGTCAAAAGGGGGGCGATGCGATACATCATGCGCCTGACCTACCCAAGTGCGACGCGATGTTCCGTAGTGCGTGCCCGCGTTCATTCGCATTCACGCGACCCACTCTAACCTTATGGTGTCGCATGTCTGTTGGCGCAAAACCGGGTCCCACTTTTGCGCGACATACGCTAATCAAGGTGAAATGAAATATCCCGTTGGCAGCATAAAACGCCTTGGCCGCCGGATTATGAAACAAAGCCAGCGTCAAGCCCTTGTGAAGTTGCAGGAAAACGCCAAGCTATGCTGGATTATCGTTCTGAAAATCATAAGCGCTGCGGCATCGCAGGCCGTCCATGCGGGCATGCACAAGCCTGCGCCAGATCTGGTATTCAGGCCAAGCTGCCCGGCGCAGCGGTGATGGAATGATAGCCCTGAAACTGGATCACGCCTTCATATCCGAAATTGCGCCCGATGCCGGATTTCTTGAACCCGCCGAATGGCCCGTTGCCATCCTGCGCAGACGGGCCATGCGCGTTGATGAAGCTGTATCCGGCCTCGATGCGCCGCGCGAGGGCCACGGCCCGGTCGATATCTGCCGACCAGACCGATGAAGCAAGGCCGAACTGGTCGTCATTGGCAAGCGCCAGCGCCTGGTCCTCGGTGTCGAAGGGCATAATGGGCAGGATGGGCCCGAATTGTTCGTCACGCACCACTGAAAGCGATGGATCGGCATCAATCACCAATGTGGGTCGCTGGAAATACCCTTGCGCATACAGCGCAGGGTCCGGCACCTGTCCCAGTTCTATGACATTGTGCCCCTTGGCGCGGGCCTGCGCAATCATATCGGTGACAACTTTCAGCTGTTTGGCGTTGTTCATTGGCCCCATGGTGGTTTCGGGCAGCAGCCCATCGCCGATCACTTGCGCATCGACAACCGCGCGCAAGCCGTCAACCACCTGCGCAAAGCGGGAGCGATGCACATAAAGCCGTTTCAGCGCGAAGCAGATTTGCCCTGTCGACATGAAGGCCGCGCGGTAAAGCCTGTGGAAGGCATCCCCTGACAGGTCGGCGTCATGCAAGACCAGACCGGCATCATTGCCCCCCAGTTCAAGCGTCACCGGCGTAATATTGCGCGCGGCCACTGTCATAACATGACGCCCCACATCAACCGAGCCCGTGAAATTCACATAGCGCACCAATGGATGGCCAATGATTGCGTCCCCTATGCGACTGGCCGAGCCGGTCAGGATATTGACCACCCCCGGCGGCAGCAATTCCGCGATTCTGTGCAGGGTAAGGGTTGGTGCCAGCGCCGAGTTGGCCGAGGGCTTGACCACCACAGTATTGCCAGCCATCAAAGCCTGCGGCAGTTTCGCGCCCAGAATGGCCAGCGGCCAGTTCCACGGCACCACCAGCGCAGCCACCCCGCGCGGCTGGCGGGTGATGATGGTGTCATTGGGGGCGGCGCGGATCATCTCGTCACGGGCCAGGCGTTCGGCGTAATTGGCCGATTGAACGAAGCGTTCGCCCAGTCGGCTGATTTCCAGGTGTGTCTCCCTTAGGATTTTGCCGTGTTCGCGGGTGAACAGCCGCGCCCTTGCGTCAACTTCTGCCATGTCCTGCGTGATTGCGGCGGCCACTTTGCGCAGCAAGGCGCCGCGCTGCTCATAGCCAAGGGACGCCCATGCAGGGAAGGCCGCATGTGCCGCTTTCACGGCGCGGTCCACATCATCGGGCGTGCCCGCTGCAGCACGCCCCACCAGTTCGCCAGGCCTTGCGGGGTTGAAAATATCGTAGCTTCCGCCATCCGATGCTGCAGTGGCAGCGCCGTCGATATACAATAGGGTTTCAACGGGGTCAGTCATGTCTGGACCTTTCTTAGCGCATCGCATCCGGCAGGAGTGTCGCTATTTGTGGGAACATCAGGATCAACACGCCACCCACCACCATCGCCACGATATAGGGCAATACCCCCATGAAGATTGACCCAAGCGGGATTTCGGGCGCGACCGCTTTTACAGTAAATACATTCATCCCGATCGGCGGCGAGATAAGCCCCAGTTCGATCACGATAATGACAAGAATGCCAAACCAGATCAGGTCCACCCCCACAGCGCCAAGCGCGGGCAGAAACACCGGGATAAGCAAAAGCAGAATACCGATGGATTCAAACACCATGCCAAGCAGCACACAGATTGCGCAAATCATCAGCACCAGGCCAATCGGCCCCAGCCCCCACCCCAGGATCATTTCGCGCAATTCATGCGGCATGCCGGTCAGATTGACGAATTGCGCAAGGATCAGCGCCGTGAAGACGATTGCAAAGATCATCGCAGTGGTCTTGACCGTTTCTTCAAAAACGCCGCGCAGGCTTTCCAGATCAAGGAAATGGCCGCGGAATACCCCGAAAACGAACGCCCCGGCACAACCAACGCCTGCGGCCTCTGTCGGGGTGAAAATTCCGCTGTAAATGCCGCCCAGAACGACCCCGAACAAAATGATCACTGGCCATGTTGCGTAGGACGCGCGCAGCATGTCTGCAAGGCGCATGGCGCGGCCGGCAGGGCCATAATCGGGGCGGATGGTGGTCACAATGGCCGCCACCAGCATGAACAGGCATACCAGCATGATCCCCGGAAGGACCGCCGCGATGAACAGCACCCCGATATCCTGACCGGCCACGATGCCATAGATAACAAGCGGAACCGATGGCGGGATCATAATTCCAAGCGTGCCGCCCGCTGCGATCGTGCCCGCTGAAAAGCCGTCATTATAGCCAAAGCTGCGCATCGGCGGAATGGCAACGCGCGTCATCGTCGCCGCAGTCGCAAGCGAAGACCCGCAGACCGCTGCGAACCCCGCGCAGGACAGCACCCCCGACAAGGCCAGCCCGCCCCGAAACCGCCCGAACCACGCATAGGACGCATCAAACAAATCCTTGCTGATTCCGGAACGGTGGATAAGCGCGCCCATCAGGACGAATAAAGGAATAATCGAAAGGTTGTAATTCGTCGCCGTGTCCACCATCCATTGCGATGACACTGCAAGGGCCGCATCCAGCCCGCGCATATACATGATGCCGAAAAAACCGACCGCCAAGGTGGCAAAGGCCAGTGGCACCCCGACAAAGGCCAGAAACAGAAGAACAGCGAAGCCTATCAGTGCAAGTTCCATGATCGGTTCCTTATCCGTCGATCTGCGGGGAATGGGGCGGCGTTTCGCGTTTGTCGTCGCGCATTGCGGCAACAGCGCCAATGATGGCCAGCGCGGCAAGGATGGTCATCCCCCCCAGAAACCAGATCATCGGCAGCCGTAGAACGATTGTGGTTTCGGGGTATTGTGTCAGATCCCAGCTGCGCCACCCCAGAATGCCCGCCACAGCCAGCACGCCCAACAGGGTCATCACATCAAAAATGCTGCGATACCCGCGCCGGAAATACCTAAGCAAAAGCGGCTCGAACAGGGACACGTTGACATGCCCGCGGTCGCGCGTGACGATGAACATGCCACTGAAGACAAGCACGCCAAGCAAAAGCTGCACCATTTCGGACGACCCGAAAACCGGGCGGCTGAACACATACCGCATGAAGACCTCTGCGCAGGTGATCGCAATCATCGCAATCAGGCAGATTGCCCCCAACAGGGTTGTGAATTTCCGCAAAAAGATCATCGCATCCTCCTCATGCGGTGGTGTGCACGGCGACGTGACTGCGCCGCGCGGTGTTTTGCTTAGGGTGTGGCGCGTTCATTCGCATTCACGCCACACACTCCAACTTATTGATTTCGCAGGTTCGAGAAGCGCAAAACCGGTTCCCACTTTTGCGCAACCTGCTCTAGTCGACCGAGTTTGCGGCAACGCGCGCGCGCGTGGCGTCAATCAGGGCCATCCCGTCAATGCCATAGGCGGCGTTGACCGCATCGGCCCACCCCTTTGCAATATTGTTTGAGGCGTCTTGCATGGCGGCAAGCAGGTCTGCGTCCATCGGGGCAAAGGTCACGCCCATGGCCTCAAGCTGCGCGCGGGCCGCATCATCGGCGGCATCGGTGGCGGCACCCAGACGCGCGGCCAGCGCGGCACCGGACAGTTCAGTGATGGCCGCGCGGTGTTCTTCTGGCATGCGATCCCATGTCCGCTGGTTGAAAAAGATCGAAAAGCTTGCCGATTGCAGCGCAGGCACCATTTCCACGCAGGATTTTGTATAGGGGGCAACCCCGAAGGCGATGATGGTTTCCATTGTCACGCCAAGATGGGCATCGACCGTATTGCGCGATGTCAGTTCCTGAAGCTGGACCGCCGGAGAGGCCGTAATCGCAAGCCCCATCGCGGCCAGCGTGTCGGCAATTGTGCCCGGAAGCGCCCAGACGCGCCGGGCGCGCAGGTCGTCAAATGTGGTAATCGGTTGGTCCGTCGTCGAACACAGATAGGTGGGGCCAAGATGGAAGCCTGATGCGATTTCGACACCGCGCAGGTTCTCGACGTCGACAAAGGTGTCCTTGTAGGTTTCCCAGAATGCAACGGACATCGCTTCGCTGTTTCCCCGGTCGATGAAGGGCATTTGCGTAATCATGGTTCCAGGCGCGTTCTGGGCCAGAAACCCGTTGAAGATGAAGCCCCCATCCGCGACACCATTGCGCACGGCATCGACAATGCCCGGCGGCGGCGCAACTGATTGTGGCGGGAAGGAGATCTTGACTTCGCCATTGGTGGCGGCGGACACATCTTCTGCCCATGCCTCGAACACAGGCCAGGAAAAATGCGTCGGCGGAAATAGAATATTGAAGGTCAGCCGGGTTTCCGCAGCGGCTGGGCTGGCAAAAGCGGTGGCTGCCAAAAGGCCAGCAAACAAGGGCGAGCGCGTCATTTTGAATCCTCCCATGGATCGACGAACAGGTGTCGCACCTTTCCTAGCGCCTTGATGTGATAACGATCAACGGCGTTTGTCAAATCGCGATATGCTGGGCTTATCACCTACAGCGCCGTCACCCTGCGGCGAATACAATTCACCAAGGCATCCGCCGCAGGGGTCAGGGGATGGCCCGCGCGTGTCATGAGCGAAATTTTCAAAGGTTCGATTTCCTCGCGGATTGGAATTGGGGCAATGCGCGATGTCTGTTGCATTTTTTCAAGCAGCAGGGCCGGAAAGGTGCACACCGCCCCCAGATGTTCGACCAGCGCAAGCGCGCCGAAATAGGATTCCGATGTCGTTGTCGCATGCGGGGGCACAAGCCCGTTGTCAATGAAGGGTTGGCGGAAAATATCGCCCGGCCCCCCCGGCGCGCCGATCATGATCCACTGTGCGCCCGTCAGTTCCGCAAGCGACCGTGCCTTCAGCAGTGGTGAACTGGCAGCGGTCACAACAAGAATCTGCGTGTCGATCAGGTGTTCGATGCCAATTTCGCGCGCCATTCCCGCAGGCGGTGTCGGGCCTATCAGAATGTCAATGCGCCCTTCGCGCAGGGGTTTCAGCGCGCCGGGAAACAGCCCGCTGGACAGGCGCACGTCGATGTCAGGATGTGTCTTGCGAAACAGCGTCAGCGCGCGCGGCATGATCCGCATTGCGGCCAGTGGCGAAACACAGACATGAACTGCGCCAATCTGTTCGCCCCGAAGTTGGGCAACTTCCTCATCAAGGCGGTCAATCTCGGATGTGATGGTGCGCGCGCGCAGCAAGATGCGTTCGCCTATTTCGGTCAATTCGACCCCGCGTGACGTGCGCGCGAAGATAGCCACGCCCAGTTCATCCTCGGCCTGCCGTAAGGCTTGCGTCAGCGCGGGTTGCGATTTTCCCACTGCCGCCGCTGCCGCCCGAAGGCTGCCATGTTCGGCTATGGCCACAAGAACTTGGATGTGTTGAACCTTCATGTGATAACCTAGGATTATACATAGTGATTTTTCAAGTCTATTCTTGATCGGTTGCGCTGCCGTAACTTCCCCCCCAACAAGGAGGATACACATGGCGCAGTCAATCTATGCAGTCACTGGTGTTGCAAGTGGTATCGGCGCTGAACTGGCGCGGGTGCTGAAAGCGCGGGGCGACCGGGTGATCGGCCTCGATATTCGTGAAACCAGCGCGAATATCGATTGCTTCATCCCGCTTGATCTGGATGATCCACAAAGTATTGTTGAAGCCGCCGCGCGTATTGATGACCCGTTGGACGGGCTGTGCAACAACGCCGGCCTGCCGCCACGTCCGGGCCTGGAGGAGGCGATACTGCGTGTCAACTTTCTGGGCACACGCGCCTTCACGCATGCGCTGGTGCCAAAGATGCGCGCCGATGCGTCGATCGTCAACATGGCCAGCCGTGCCGGCCACGGGTGGCGCGACGGGCTGGAGCAGGTCAAGCGGTTGGGTCGATTGTCCCACCGCGACCCGCTGGAGCGTTTTATCACCCACGAAAAACTGGATGCGACACGTTGCTATAACCTGACCAAAGAGGCCATGATCCTTTGGACCATCGCCGAAGCCGAGGCGATGGTCAGTCGCGGCCTAAGGATCAATTCGCTAAGTCCCGGTGGCATTTCCACGGGCATTCTAAGCGATTTTCAAAAAGCCTTCGGGGATAAAATGATGCGCAACGTGCAGCGCGCGGGCCGCCCCGGTCAGCCTGCGGAAATTGCCGAAATCGCGGCATTCCTATTGTCGGGTGCGTCCAATTGGATCAAGGGAACAGATATTGCCATTGATGGGGGCATGGGGGCGTTTAACCAGGCCGACTTGATGGACCTGCAAGTGCTGCGCCTGATGCAAGAGGAGACGACCACATGACCACACATGCCCCGCTTGCCAATGGCATTCCCAACTCGGACATTGATTTCTACAGCGACGAGTCGATCCGCAACCCCTATCCTGTCTATGAGGAACTGCGCGCGCTGGGTCCGGTGGTCTATTTGTCGAAACACGATCTGTATGCGCTGCCAAATTACCGCGAAGTCAGCGAGGTTCTGCGCCAGCCCTTGCGGTATTCCAGTGCGCGCGGCGTGTCGCCCTTGCAAAAGGTGAATGACATTCTGGTGGGGTCGACGCTGAATTCCGACCCGCCCGCACATGACCGCACCCGTTCCATCACGTCCGAACCGTTGCTGCCCGGTGCGCTTGCCGCAGTTGAGGGGCGCATCCGCGATGCTGCTGAAGGGCTTGTCGATACGCTGTGCCAACGCGGCGAATTCGATGCCGTTGCCGATTTTGCGCGCTTTCTGCCCGTGACCATTGTTGCCGAACTGGTGGGCTTGCCCCCGGCTGTGGACAGCGCGCAGATGCTGAAATGGGCATCCGCCACCTTCAACCTGTTTGGCACCGAAAATGCGCGCACCAAGGAAGCGTATGAGGATCTGAAGGATCTGCGCGATTTTCTGTTGGTCTATGGCCGTCCGGAAAAGCTGAAGGACGGGGGTTGGGCCAAACGCATCTTCGAGGTTGGCCCAGAACGCGGGATTGATTTCGAAACCTGCGCGCAACTGATGCGCGACTACATCAACCCTTCGCTGGATACCACGATTTCGGTATCAGGGCAGTTGATCCGCCTTTTTGCCGAAAACCCGGACCAATGGCAAAAGCTGCGCGATGATCCCGCCCTGATTGGCAATGCCATCGAAGAAGCGGTGCGCATTGCTGCGCCAGTGCGCGGCTGGACGCGCTATGTCGCCCAGGATAGCCAGATTGCGGGCCACCCCATCCCCGAAGGTGCGCGCGTCCTGGTGATGTTTGCGTCGGCCAACCGTGACCCGCAGAAATTCCCTGATCCCACCCGTTTTGACGTGACGCGCGATGTGCATGACCATGTTGGTTTCGGTCAGGGCGTGCATATGTGCATGGGAATGCATCTGGCACGGCTGGAAATGCAAAGCCTTGTGCGGGCCTTGCGGCGGCGCGTGGCGCGGTTTGAACTGACCGCCGAACCACAGATCGCGCTGAACAACTCTATCCAAGGGTATGCCACCATGCCGGTGCGCGTGCATCTGGCAGATCAGGTTTTGGCGCGTGATACTGTTGAACAGGCCGACAGCCCGTGGCTGGATGTGACTGTCACGGCCCGCGAACCGGCTGCGAAGGACATCATCAGCCTTGAACTGCGCAGCACGCAAGGCCACCCGCTGCCAGCCTATGCGGCGGGCGCGCATCTGGATGTTTATATCCGCTCCGGGCTGGTCCGGCAGTATTCGCTGACCGGGGACCCGGCGGATACCACAAAATACCGGCTGGGCATCTTGCTGGACCCCAAATCGCGGGGCGGTTCGGCGGCGATCCATGCGCAGTTCCAGCAAGGTGCGAAAATTCGAGTCGGGCGACCGCGCAACAATTTCCCCCTGAACCTGTCTGCCGCGCATACAGTTCTTTTCGCGGGCGGTATCGGCATTACGCCCATGCTTGGAATGGCCTATGCGCTGCAGGCGGCGGGGGCATCGTGGGAAATGCATTATTGCGGGCGTGCGCCTGAACGGCTGGCGTTCGTGGATGAACTGGCCCGCTTTGGGGACAGGGTGCATCTGCACCTTGACAGCGGCCCGAAGCACCAGCATCTGGATATCAACGCCGTCCTTGCAACGCCAGCGCCCGACAGGCAGCTTTATGTTTGCGGCCCGAACGGATTTATGGATTTCGTGCTGCGCGCCGCCGAACAGAACGGCTGGACACAGGATTGCATGCATCTTGAACGCTTCGGCGCCGAGGTGAACACAGATGGCGCCCCCTTCACCGTTGTCGCAAAGAAATCCGGCAAGACATTTGACGTCCACCCCGGCGAAACGATTGCCCAGAAGCTGGAAGAAAACGGTGTGCATGTGCAAGTGTCCTGCCAGTCGGGTGTGTGTGGCACCTGCCTGACGACAGTTCTGGACGGCATGCCCGATCACCGTGACCTTGTGCAGACCGATGTTGAAAAAGCCGCAAATGCGCGTATCACTGTCTGCTGTTCACGGTCAAAGACCCGCAAACTGGTGTTGGACATCTGATGGCACAGGCGAAAAACATACTTTTCATCATGTTCGACCAATTGCGGTGGGATTACCTTAGCTGCGCGGGGCATCCTTATTTGCAGACGCCACATATTGACGCGCTTGCCGCAGAAGGCGTGCGCTTTACGCGTGCCTATGTGCAATCGCCCGTGTGTGGTGCCTCGCGGATGAGTTTTTATACTGGGCGCTATGTGCATTCGCATGGCGCGACATGGAACCGTGTCCCGCTGAAGGTCGGCGAACGGACTATGGGCGACCATCTGCGCGATGCTGGCATGGATTGTTGGCTGATTGGCAAGACCCATATGCGCGCCGATGACGAAGGCATGGCCTGGCTGGGCATCGACCGTGACAGTGTTATTGGCGCGCGTGTTGAACAATGCGGCTTTGATGTCTGGGAACGCGATGACGGCATGCGCCCGGAAGGTCCAGACGGCTTTTATGATGAAGAATACGGTGCCGCGACATATAATGAGTGGCTTCGCAGCAAGGGGTATGACAGCGCCAACCCGTGGCATGACTTCGCCAATAGTGGCCGCGATGCGCAAGACCCTGAAAAAATGGCCTCTGGGTGGTTTCTGAAGAACGCGCGCAAGGCGGCCACAATCCGCGAAGATGACAGCGAAACACCCTACATGACCTCGCGCGCGATTGAATTCATGCAACAGGCGGGGGACACGCCCTGGTGTCTGCACCTGTCCTATATCAAGCCGCATTGGCCCTATATTGCGCCCGCACCCTATAATGCGATTTATGGCCCCGAACATGTTATTCCCGTTGCGCGCCACCCGCGCGAAAAAACCGAGGCGCACCCGGTTTTCAAGGCGTTCATGGAAGGGCGCATTGGCAAGTCCTTCAGCCGCGACGAGGTCCGAGAGGCGGTGATTCCAGCCTATATGGGGCTGATCAAGCAATGCGACGACCAGATGGGGCGTCTTTTTGCATGGCTGAAGGAAACCGACCGCTGGGATGATACCCTGATCGTGCTGACGTCGGATCATGGCGATTATCTGGGCGATCACTGGATGGGTGAAAAGGACCTGTTCCATGAACCATCGGTCAAGGTTCCGCTGATCATTCGTGACCCGGACCCCAAGGCCGATGCGACACGCGGCACAAGCTGCGATGCGCTGGCAGAGGCGATCGATCTGGCCCCGACATTTCTGGAAGTGGCGGGCGGCACCCCGAAGACGCATATTCTGGAAGGCCGTTCCCTGATGCCATGGCTGCGTGGCCAGGCGCCGGACTGGCGGGAATTCGTTGTGAGTGAATATGATTATTCGGCAAATCCGGCTGTGGCGAAACTTGCCAGGGACCCGTCCTCGGCGCGGTTGTTCATGATTGCGGATAAACGCTGGAAATTCATGCATGCCGAAGGCATGCGGCCACAATTGTTCGATATGCAAAACGATCCGTTCGAATATGTCGACCTTGGCGAAAACCCGGACTTTGCCGATATCGTGTCGCTTATGTATGACAGGTTGGGCCAGTGGGCGCGGCGGCTGTCGCAACGCACAACCCGTTCTGACGCGCAGATTGTTGCGGAACGCGGGCGGTCCGCCACGCGCGGGGTTACACTTGGAATCTATGACACTGATGAAATTGCGGAACCGCTGACCCAGTTCTATCGTGGCAAGCCGCGCCCCGGCCCTGCGCGCTGATATGGGCCGCCTTAGTGTTTTTTCGGCTGCCGCATGGCTGCGGCGGACCAATGGCGCGTCGTTGCGCGCCGATGCCCTTGCGGGTTTGACGAATGCGGCCATTGTGCTGCCACAGGGGGTTGCCTTTGCAACCATTGCCGGGCTGCCGCCGGAATTTGGCCTGTATACAGCGATGATCACGGCCATCGTCGCGGCCCTGTTCGGGTCCTCCATGGTCATGGTATCGGGGCCGACGACCGCGATATCGGCGCTTATGTTTGCCACGCTGGAAGGGGTCGCTGTTCCGGGAACTGCGCGATATATCGAACTGGCATTGTTGCTGACATTGCTGGTCGGGGTGTTCCAGATCGCAGCGGGCCTTGCGCGGTTGGGCGGGCTGGTGTCGTTTGTGTCGCATTCCGTTATCGTGGCTTTCACTGCGGCGGCTGCGCTGCTGATTGCGACAAGCCAGCTTGCGGGCGCGCTGGGCCTTGATGTTGCAGGGGGCGGAAATGTGCTGGACCGGCTGCGAAATGTGCGGGCCGCTATGGGGGATGTGAACCCGCTGGCCGCCATGATTGCGGGTGCCACCTTCGTGACCGTGGCCACAATCCAGATGTTTGCGCCACGGCTTCCTGGCTTTCTTGTGGCGCTTCTGGTGGGCGCAGGCATTGCCACGCTAAGCGATGCGGCGCAAAACGGGGTCAAGATGCTGGGGTCCATTCCCAGTGCCTTACCCAGCCTTTCGGTGCCGCATGTCCAATGGTCCGATATTGCGATGCTGGCGCCGGGCGCTGCGGCTGTTGCGCTTGTCGGCCTGTTGGAGGCAATTTCCATCGGGCGCACCTTCGCGCTGCGCAGAAAGGAACCGTTTGCGCCCAATCAGGAAATTATCGGACAGGGCCTGTCCAACACCATTGGCAGTTTCTGGATGTGCTATGCCGGATCTGGGTCCTTCACGCGATCGGGCGTCAACGCCGAGTCTGGCGCATATTCGCCGCTGTCGGTGGTTTTTGCCAGCCTGTTTCTGGCGGGCATTTTGCTGGCTTTCGGGGCCTATATCACATCCATCCCGCAACCCGCCATGGCCGGTCTGATTATCTATGTTGCGTGGCGTTTGATCGACCGGAAGGAAATTCTGCACATCTTGCGGACCTCTTGGCCGGAAACGCTTATCTTGTTGCTGACACTTGGGGCCGGGCTGCTGATCGAACTGGATTTTGCAATCTACATCGGGGTGATTGCGTCATTTTCGGTGTTTATTTACGAAAGTTCGCACCCGTCCTTGCGGGTCAGCGCGCCTGTAATTTCTGCCAGCGGGCGGCGCAAGTTCCGCAATGCGGACCTGCACCGCGTGCCCGAATGCCCGCAACTGGTGTCGGTCCGGCTGGATGGTCCGTTATATTTCGGGTCTGTCGAACATGTCGAGGCCCAGTGGAAAGCGCTTAGGGCCAAGCGCCCGTCGCAAATTCACGCGATTTTCTACCTGAAGGGGGTCGGCAAGATTGACCTGTCAGGCGCTGATTTTCTGATCCATGCGATCCGCGAAATCCGCGCCGATGGGGGCACCTTCCGTATTGTTGCGTTGTTCCCGCCCCTGCTGGAATGTCTGCGGAGGTTCCATGTTCTGGACGAGCTGGACAAGGACTGTCTGCACATCTCGAAAGGGGATGCCGTCAGCGCCGCAGTGCGCATGCTGGACCACCGACTCTGCGCGGGCTGTGAAAAACGGGTGTTCACAGAATGTGCGCAACTGCCCAACGCAACTGCCCCGCCGCCACCCCCGCAGCGCTGACGCGCCCCGCCGCAGCCGGTGGGTATCCGTGGGGCTGTGGGGCGGGCGTCAAGCCAGTTCTGGCGGGCCCTGTTCATGCGGGGGTATGCGAAACACGTTCAAGGTCATGGAAATAAGCGTATAATAGCCCAAAAGGCCCACCAGATCGATCAGCGTTTCGGTGCCCAGTGTCGTAACTGCCGCAGCATACAAGCAGTCTGGAACGTCGCGGGTTTCAAGGATCGAACGCGCGACGGCATGGACAACCCTTTCGTGGTCGTCGGCATATTCGGGCGGTGTTCCAGTGCGGATTGCTTCAATCACACTGGCCGAAAGCCCCGCCTTCAGGGCTTCTTTCTTATGCGCGGCCCATTCATATTCTGCGGACCAATGGCGCGCCATGGTCAGAATGGCAAGTTCGCTCAGGCGGGGGGGTAGCAAAGTGTCGTATCTGCAATACCGCCCAAGGTCCTGCGCACGGGCCGCCAGTTCGGGGCGATACAGCCATATTGCAAGTGGGCCGCGCACACCGCCGCGCGGTCCTGATGCGATACTGTCGTGGATCTCGCGCTGACGGGCACCATAGCTTTGGGGATCTGGTGCGGCCAACCGCGCGGCGGGCCAGATATGGGTGTTATTGTCGGGTGTCGTCATTGCCGCCCTCCGGGATTTAGCGCGTGTCGCGTTCATTCGCATTCGCGCGACCCACTCTAACCTTATGTTGTCGAATGTCTTTTGGCGCAAAACCGGTTCCCACTTTTGCGCGACATACTCTAATACTGACTTTTGCGCGCATACCATAGTTTGATCGCTGCAGAACCTGACAATTCGTCGGGCTGCGCGAAGCCGTGGTCCGGTGTCGCGTTGGTGTGGAACCTGAACAATGCGCTGCAGAAGGGAAGGACTGCGTTTATGGCTGATAATCTTGGCGCAGTCGCGTTGCGGGCTTGATGGCGCGCGCGTTGGACGTTGCGCACCGTGGCGGGGGCGGCCCACGCTTGCCGCGATGTGCTCAGGCGTTGGTCAGGGCATTGCCATCGCCCTTGAACACGCCCGACCCTGCGCCCGATTTAGCCTGATCTGCGATTAGGCAATCACCACATATGATCACTTTTATGTCGGAAAAATCAGGCATCATATGCGTCTACCGGCGAATTGCGCGCCCGGCACTTCTGCGACGAAAGGACCCTATCGCGTGACATACGGACTTACCCCCGAACAAGCCGAACTGGCGCAGGCCGTGCGCCGCTTCGCAACAGGCACCTTGGCCGAAGGTGCCTTGGCGCGGGCGCATTCGCGTGACTACCCATGGGATATTGCGCAGAAACTGGCCGATATGGGCATGCTGGGAATCACCATCCGCGAAGAAGATGGCGGTGTCGGCGGCACATTGATGGACGCGGTCATCACCATTCAGGAACTGGCCATGGTGTGCCCTAAAAGTGCCGATGTGGTGCAGGCGGGCAATTTCGGGCCGATCCGCACCTTTGCTGAATTCGCTACCCCCACCCAAAAGGCGCGCTGGCTGCCCGACCTGCTGGCAGGGCGCAAGCTGATCTCCCTGGGGATGAGTGAGCCGGACGCTGGGTCCGCCGTGACCGAGTTGAAGACCAGCGCGCGGCAGGATGGCGATGACTATATCATCAACGGGTCCAAAGTGTTTTCCACCCACAGCCCGCATGCAGACCTGTTTTTGATCTATGTGCGCTTCGGGCCGGGGATCGGGGGTATTGGGTCCGTGCTTGTGGAACGTGGCACGCCCGGGTTCACCATAGGCCAGCCCGCCCCCTTCATGAGCGGCGAGGAATGGTGCCCGCTGTATTTTGCGGATTGCCGTATCCCAGTGGAAAACGTGCTGCTTGGCCTTGGTGGCTTCAAGCGCCAGATCGCGGGCTTCAATGTGGAACGTATCGGTAATGCCTCTCGGGCGTTGGCATTGGGGCGTCATGCTTATGAAACCGCGCGCCAGCACGTCGCCGAGCGGTCGCAGTTCGGGCGCCCCTTGTGCGAATTTCAAGGGCTGCAATGGAAATTCGCGGAAATGACAGTCAAACTGGAAGCCGCCCAGATGCTGCTATACCGCGCCGCACAGGACGCTGACGCCAATGGCCTGCCATCAGCGTTTGATACCGCAGTGGCAAAACTCGTCTGCAACGAGGCGGGGTTTGATGTGGCGAATGAGGCGATGCAGGCGATGGGGGCCTATGGGTATTCGACCGAGAGTCTGGTGGAGTATTGCGTGAAACGCACGCGCGGCTGGCAAATTGCCGGGGGATCATTGGAAATGCTGAAAAACCGAATTGCCGAACATGTCTTTGACCGGCGCTTCAGTCAAAGGTCGTCATGATGGCGGCGCAGATCTGGCAAAAGGCGCTGTTGCGGCCCGACAGCATTGCGCTTTTGGGTGTGTCGGATGACCCGTTGAAAACGTCGGGCCGCCCGCTGCGGTTTTTACGCGCGGCCGGATATGGCGGCGCAGTCTACGCGATCAATCCCACCCGCGCGACAGTGCAAGGCGAGCACGCCTATGCATCGCTTGACGACCTGCCAGAAGTGCCGGAACATGCGTTTATTCTGACTGGCGCCGCGCGCGCACTGGACGCTTTGGAACATTGCGAAGCGCGCGGTGTCGCGGTGGCAACGGTTCTGGCCACAGGCTTTGCCGAGGCAGGCGCGGCAGGGCAGGAAAACCTGACACGCCTGAAGGCGCTGATTGCCCGTCGAAAACTGCGTGTGCTGGGGCCGTCATCCATCGGGTTGGCCAATCTGCATAATGGCATGACCTTGACCGCCAATGCAGCCTTCGCTGAACCGGACCTGCCAACAGGTGGGCTGTTCGTGGCGTCGCATAGTGGCAGCCTTATCGGTGCGCTGATGTCGCGCGGCAAGCGCAAGGGGCTGGGCTTTGCCGGGCTTGTGTCGGTGGGCGGGGAAAGTGACCTGTCTGTGGGTGATGTGTGCATGGCCGCGCTGGATGACCCGAACGTGACGGGGTTCTTGTTGTTTCTGGAACATATGAACCATGCCGACCGCTTGCGCGATTTCGCGCAAGCCGCCGCAGCGCGTGGCAAGCCTGTCGCGGCCTTCAAGTTGGGACGTTCCGATGCGGCGGCGGAGCTGGCGCAATCGCATACAGGTGCGCTGGCTGGCGCGGATGAGGTGGCTGATGTCTTCCTGAAGGCATGCGGGATCGCGCGTGTCAGCTCCTTCGAAGGGTTGTTGGACGTGGTGCCCCTGCTGGCGCGTGTCGCGCCCACTGCCGCAGCGCGTCCGGGACGGGTGGGCGTTATCACCACCACAGGCGGCGGGGCGGCCATGGCCGTGGACCAGATGGCCGCGCGCGGGGTGGAAATTGTCCCGCCAAGTGCGCAGACACGGGCCGCGCTAAGTGCCCAAGGCATTGATCCGGGCGAAAGCCGCATTCTGGACCTGACACTTGCAGGCACCCGTTATGATGTGATGAGCGCGGCACTGAAGATATGTCGCGCCGCGCCCGAATTTGACGCCGTGCTTGTTTGTGTCGGGTCATCGGCCCGGTTCAACCCCGATCTGGCAGTGCAACCCGCGCTGGACCTGATCGATGCGCCGGGCCACCCTTTTGCGGTGTTCCTTGTGCCGGATGCGCCGGATGCTACCCGCCAGCTTGCTGCGGCTGGTGTGCCGGTTTTTGAAGACCCCGAAACCTGTGCCGATGCGGTGGCCGCAGCCCTGCAACGGCAGGTGCCCGCCTTGCCCGAACCCACTGTGGCCCCTGCAACAGTTGCACTGCGCGTTCTGGATGAAGCGCAGGCTTATGCTTGCCTGTCTGGGGTGACAGTTGCCGATTTCATAGAACTTGACACGGCAGCGCCACTGCCTGATTTGCCGTTTGACTACCCCGTTGTCGTCAAGGTTCTGGACGGTGCCATTGCCCATAAAAGCGATGCGGGCGGCGTGGTGGTCGGTGTGGCGGACCAACCCGCGCTGGCAGGCGCCATCCGCGATATTCAGGCGAATGTGGCGCGGGACCGGCCCGGTCACACTGTGGCGCGGGTGTTGGTGCAACGCATGTGCGTGGGGGTGGGCGAGGTGCTGATCGGCATGCGCCGCGACCCTCAGATGGGCGCGATTGTTGTTCTTGCGGCGGGGGGGATCTTTACGGAAATATACCGCGACAGCGTCATGCGGCTGGCCCCCGTCGATCTGGCGGGCGCGCAGGACATGATTGCCAGCCTGAAGGCCGCGCAAATCCTGAACGGGGCGCGGGGCCGTCCGAAGGGCGATCTGGACGCGCTGGCGCAGGCGGTCGTGGCGGTGTCGAATCTGGCCACCGATCCCGACATCATCGAGGCTGAAATCAACCCCCTGATGGTGCTGCCACAGGGCAGGGGCGTTGTGGCCGTGGATGCACTGATACAAGTGACGGCGCAATGATAGGACAGGTTCATTTTGAACGTGACGGGGACATTGCGGTTGTGGTGATTGACAACCCGCCCGTGAATGCGGGGTCGCATGACATCCGCGAGGGGCTGATGGCGGCCATCGCGCAGGTTCAGGCTGATGACACGCTGACCGGCGCCGTGCTGATCGGGGCGGGGGGCAGTTTTATCGCGGGGTCGGATTTGCGTGAATTCGACCTGCCGCTTGGCCCGCCGCAAATGCCGCAGGTGATCGCGGCCATCGAACAGGCGTCCAAGCCCTTTGTTGCGGCGCTGCACGGGGCGGCGCTTGGGGGGGGGTATGAACTGGCGCTTGGCTGTGATGCGCGCATTGCCGCGCCCGGCACCCTTGTCGGACTTCCCGAAACTGCCCTTGGGATTATTCCGGGCGCGGGCGGCACACAGAAATTGCCCCGCCTTGTGGGCAAGGCCAAGGCCGTCGCGCTGATTGCCAGCGCCGCGCGCGTGTCTGCGCAAGACGCGCTGTCGCTGGGCATGGTCGATGGCATTGAAGCGGGCGATCTGCGCGGCGCGGCCATTGCCACCGCGCGCAGCATGGCGGGCCGCAAACGGCGGGTCATCGATCTGCCCTTGCCCGAAAGCGGGGGGGATCTGGCGGCGGCGTGCCGCAAGGCCGCAATGCGCGCGCGCCCGCATGTGCTGGCAGCCATCGATCATGTGTGTCAGGCTGGGGATGTTCCCGTTGCGCAGGCCCTTGCACAAGAGCGCGCGACATTCGAGCATTTGCGCGTGGCGCCCGAAGCCAAGGCCCTGCGCCACATATTCTTTGCGGAACGCGAAGCGGCGCGCGGCATGGCTGGACGCACCGCCAAACCCGCGATTGTCAAGGTGTTTGGTGTCATTGGCAGCGGCACCATGGGCGCCGGAATTGCCACAGCGATCTTGCAAGCAGGCAAGCCGGTCATTCTGGTCGACACTGACAAGGCCGCACTTCAGCATGGTATCTTGCGCATAGAGGACGCCTTGAACAGTGCTGTGAAACGCGGCCGCATGGGGGCCGCCGCCGCGCAGGCCGCGCGCGCGCAATTGCAGCCCGCGTCCCATCTGGACGCGCTTGCGCCCTGTGATCTGGTGATCGAAGCGGTGTTCGAGGACCAGCAGGTGAAGGATGGTCTGTTTCAACGTCTGGACAGCGTGCTGCACCCCGGTGCGATACTGGCTACAAATACATCCTATCTTGATATTGACCGCATGGCAGCGCAAACCGCGCGGGCGGATCATGTCATTGGCCTGCATTTCTTCAGCCCTGCGCATATTATGAAATTGCTGGAAATCGTGCGCGGAACACATAGCAGCGATCAGGCCATGGCCACTGGCTTTTCGGTGGCGCGGATGCTGGGCAAGCAGCCCGTCGAGGCGCGCAATGCCTTTGGTTTTATCGGCAACCGTGTTTATGCCGCGTATCGCATGGCCTGTGAATTCATGCTGGAAGATGGCGCTTTCGTGCACGAGGTCGACACGGCCCTTGAAGCGTTCGGTTTTGCAATGGGGCCGTTTGCAGTGGCCGATCTCTCGGGCCTTGATATTGCATGGCGTATGCGCCAGCACCAAGCTGCGCGCCGTAACCCTGCGGACCGCTATGTTCATATTCCTGACCGCCTGTGCGAAGCGGGGCGGTTCGGGCGCAAAACACGCGCAGGGTATTATCGCTATGATGATGCGGGCCAGAAAGCGCGCGATCCCGAAGTCGAGGCGCTGATCACTGCGGCATCGGCACAAAAGGGCATTGCGCGCAAGGCGCTGTCTGCCGCCGAAATTCAGTTGCGCGCCTTGGCCGCCATCGTCAACGAGGCGGCGTTGCTTGTTGGCGAAGGCGTCGCCTTGCGCGCAAATGATGTCGATGTGGCGCTGGTGAATGGCTACGGGTTCCCGCTTTGGGTGGGCGGGCCGGTGCATTGGGCGCGCCAGCAAGATGCCGATGAATTGCAAGCTGCCTGTAGGGAATTCGCAAAAACTGCGGGACCGGGCCGGCGCATGGGGGATCTGCGCCTTCTGGGTGTGGAAACTGGAGGGAAAGAATGACACATCACACATCGTCGCTGGACATGCTTTGGGCACCAAGAAGCGTGGCCGTTGTGGGCGCTTCGGCAGACCCGAAGAAAACCGGCGGGCGTCCGGTCAACTACTTGTTGAAACACGGGTTTACCGGCGCAATCTGGCCCATAAATCCGCGTGTGGCCGAACTGGAGGGGCTGACCTGTTATGCCAGCGTTGCCGACCTGCCCGGCGCGCCCGATGTGGCGATTGTGCTGTTGGGGGTTGACCGCGCAGAAGCGGCAGTTCGTGATCTGGCGGCCAAGGGCTGTGGTCTGGCCATCGTGCTGGCCAGCGGCTATGCCGAGGCCGGGCCGGACGGACGCAACCGGCAGGACGGGCTGCGCAGCGCCGCGGGGGCCATGCGGCTGTTGGGGCCGAACACGATTGGTGCAATGGACCTGACGCGCGGGATTGTGCTGTCGGCCAGCGGTGCGCTGGAAGGGGACAATCTGCGCAAGGGGGGCATTTCTGTCGCATCCCAAAGCGGGGGTATTCTGGGGGCGCTGTTGTCGCGCGGTGCGGCGCGCGGCATTGGGTTTTGCAAGCTTGCCTCGACCGGCAATGAAGCCGATATCGACATCGCGGACCTGATTGCTGCCTATGCGCGCGATGACGCCACAACCGTGATCGCCGCCTATATAGAGGGGATCCGCTCGGTTGAGAAATTTCGTTCTGCCGCCAATGCCGCGCGCGCAGCAGGCAAGCCGCTGGTTGTCTATAAAGTTGGACGGTCGGAATCGGGTGCGCGTGCCGCCGTGTCGCATACTGGCGCCATGGCGGGCGAGGACCGGACCTATGACGCGCTGTTCCGGCAGGTCGGGGCCATCCGGGCCGAAACATTCAGCGATCTTCTGGACATTCCCGCCATGCTGACCAGTGCGCGCAAAATGCGTGGCAAGCGCGTGGCCATTCTGACCTCGACCGGGGGGGCGGGCAGTCTGGTGGCGGATAATTGCGGTATGCTTGGGTTGGATGTGCCGATGCTGGACCAGAAAACCGGCACTGTTCTGGCGGGTTTGCTGGGGCAAGATGTGCCCATGACCGGCAATCCCGTGGATGTGACATTGGCAGGCGTGGAACCATCCATCATGACTGCGGCCACCGAAGCCTTGCTTGCATCTGAAGGTATCGACGGTGTGGTGGTCGTGGTGGGGTCGTCCGCGCTTGCGCGGCCTGACGTGGCTGCAGGCGCAATCCGGGCTGGCGCGGCCCAAAGCGACAAACCCCTGATTGCCTATGTCAGCCCGAATGCGCCGCATATTGTCGAATTGCTGAACCGCGACGGGGTGCCCGCCTTTGCCGCGCCGGAAACCTGCGCAACGGTGCTGAAGGCCGCGTTGCCCGCCGCGCCGCAGGGCGGGGCGCTTGACATGGGGGGGCGTGTCGCAGTTCCGGACCCGTTGCCCACAGGCCCCCTGAACGAGGCAGAGGCACGCAACCTGTTTGACGCATTCGGCCTGACAGGGGCCGCAAGCCATGTGGTCCACACCCCCGAGGAAGCCCGGCAGGCCGCGCAAAAGCTGGGTGGGCCCGTCGTGCTGAAGGTGCTTTCGCGCGAGATTGCGCATAAATCGGATGTCGGCGGTGTGCGCGTTGGCCTGTCCGCGCAAGATGTCGGCCCGGCCATGTCTGCGATGGGCCAGCACCTGGCGGCGCAAAACCTGCCAAAGCCCGAAGGCTACCTTGTTCAGGCCATGTTGGGCGGCGGGATTGAAATGATCCTTGGGTTCCGCCATGACCCGCAATTGGGGCCGCTGGTCTTGTTGGGCGCAGGCGGTGTGCAGGCAGAATTGTCGGGCGACAGCACCTTGCGGCTGCTGCCCCTGTCCGAAGGCTGCGCGCGCATGATGGTTGAGGAGCTGCGCATCAAGCGCCTGTTGGAAGGGTATCGTGGCGCGCCGCCCCATGATATTGATGCCCTTGTCGCCGCGATCGAGGCAATGGCCCGCATGGGCGCAACCCTTGGCGCGCGCCTGCAAGAAGCCGAGATCAACCCGCTTTTTGTGCTGCCAAAAGGGCAGGGCGTGGCCGCTGCCGATGGGTTGGTCGTCATCGCTGGCTGAAGTCCGTCATTGCGTGCGATGAAAAACGCGAAAGACGCCCTGGGCAGAAATTACCGGGGCGTCACACACACAGGCGGTTCCCGCCACAAACACCATGCGTCGGGTGATTTTCACGATCTGGGGCGTGATCTCGACCACATCCCCAATGTTGACCGGCGCCAGAAACTGATAGTTCAGGCTGATCGTGGCCCCACGTTCTGCGCCGGCTGCCAGCCGTGCGGCCTGTCCCAGCGCGCGATCCACGAATGTCATCAGCATGCCACCATGCACGACACCATTGCGGTTGGCATGAATTTCCTGTGCGATGAAGGCAACCTGCCCCACGCCTGCGACATCGCGCCGCCACAACCCGCCGACATGCCCGATAAACCCGTCATCAGGTTCAAGATACCAGCCAGCATTTTCCAAACTTGTGCTCATAGCGAATCTTGTGCGGCAAGGCAGGCCATCAGGCAAGTCAATCTTGTGCGGCCAGAGGCATACTTTTTGTTATGCTCGCCCCAAGTTTAGACTGTTGTGCGAATTGGTCATTACACAGACACTCGGCCCACAAGAATGGGTGCCGAACCACAGGGAGGGGAAAGTGCTGGATCGCAATTACAGAGATATCGTTGCCGGTTTCGGCTTGACGGTCTTTGGTTCAGGGGCCGTCATTTACGCCTTGTCGAATTATGCCACTGGAACCGTCACCCGCATGGGACCGGGCATGATGCCTGCAGCATTGGGGGCGATGCTGGCTGTTTTCGGGCTGCTGATCGCGGTTCCTGCCTTCCTGCAGAACGGAACGAAAGTTGATGTCCGCTTCCGTGCTTTGGTGGTTCTGTCCGCAAGCATCCTGAGTTTCGCGCTGATGATCGAGGAATTCGGGCTGGTCCCGTCAGTCTTTGCGACAACGCTTATTGCAACCTTCGCGGAAGCCAAGGTCCCTGCGACACGCGCCCTTATTCTTGCGGGTGCGACGGCCTTTGTGACATGGGCCGTCTTCATTCTGGGGCTGGGGCTAAGTATTGCTGCATTCGGCTGGCCTTTCTGATGGATCTTCTTGCAAACCTGTTGCTGGGTCTTGAAACGGCAATCACGCCCACGAACCTGTTTTATTGTTTCGCGGGTGTGTTCCTTGGAACCTTCGTGGGGGTCATACCGGGCATTGGCCCGCTGGCCGCGATTTCGATGTTGTTTCCGATCACCTTCTATCTGGACCCGACCGCGGCCCTTATCATGCTGGCGGGCATATATTACGGCACGACCTATGGCGGGTCGACGGCGTCCATTTTGCTGAACATGCCCGGCGCTACATCATCGGCGGTGACCTGTCTGGACGGGTATCCGATGGCCCAGAAGGGCCGCGCCGGTGTCGCGCTTTTCATGACAACCATTGCGTCCTTTGCCGGGGGGTCAATCGGGATTGTCATCCTGAGCCTGTTTTCGCCAGTGATTGCCGAATATGCCCTGACCTTCGGACCGGCGGAATATTTCGCCCTGATGGTTCTGGGGCTGGTCGCGGCCTCGACCATCACCAACGCGACACCGTCCAAGGGCATTGCGATGGTCATTCTGGGCATGCTGATCGCAACTGTGGGTATCGACAGCCAAAGCGGGGCTGCGCGCTTTACCTTCGGGTCCATGAGTTTGATGGACGGATTCGGCATCAGCGCAATGGCAATGGGGCTGTTCGGTATTGGCGAGATTCTGAGTTCGGTGGGCACGAAACGCGATGGCAGCATCGACAGGGAAAGCACACGGTTGCGGAATATGGTGCCAACCCGGAAGGACTGGGCGCGGTCGTGGAAGCCGGGCCTGCGCGGGTCTGCGATCGGGTCGTTTTTCGGGGCATTGCCGGGCACTGGCCCGTCCATTGCCGCTTTCATGGCCTACGCGGTCGAGCGGCGTGTTTCCGCCACCCCAGAGCGTTTTGGCAAAGGGGCAATCGAAGGGATTGTTGCGCCTGAAAGCGCAAATAACGCCGCCGACCAGACGGCATTCATTCCAACACTGGCGCTTGGTATTCCGGGCAGTGCCACCATGGCGTTGATGCTGGGGGCGTTGATGGTGCATGGCATCCAGCCCGGGCCCACGCTGATTTCGCAGCAACCGTCATTGTTTTGGGGGCTGGTGATGAGTTTCTGGATCGGGAATCTGCTGTTGCTGGTGCTGAACCTGCCGCTGATCGGGCTGTGGGTGCGGCTTTTGATGGTGCCATACCACTACCTGTATCCGGCCATTCTGGTTTTTGTGTGCATCGGTGCCTATAGCGTTCGCACCAATCCCGCAGATGTGCTGATGGTGCTGGGTTTTGGGGTGCTGGGCTATTTGATGCGCCTTGCTGACCTGCCAGCGGCCCCGCTGTTGCTGGGCTTCGTGCTGGGGCCGTTGGTCGAAATGCAGTTCCGGCGCGCAATGGTGCTGGCGCGGGGGGATTTCACGGTCATTCTTGAACGCCCGCTTGCTGGCACTGTGCTGGCCCTTGCCGCACTCCTATTGATCTGGACGATGATCGGCGCGCTTCGGCGCTACCGCTACAAGGTCCGGATACGCAGATCATCGCACTAAATTGGGCGATGCAAAGGGCGCTCGATGGCTGTGCCAATCGTGCAGCGGCTGCCCGAAGGCCGCACTGGCGCAACTTCGCGTGTATTACCAAGGAGGAGGAAAGACTCATGAAACCAATCATACTTGCCGCAGTCATCGCCGCGCTGGGAACGGGCAGTGCGTTCGCCCAGCAGGACTATCCAACTGGGCCTGTCACCATGATTGTTCCCTACGGAACGGGCGGATCAACCGATACCACCATGCGCGCCCTTGCCTTGGAATTGGAGCAGATTTGGAACCAGCCGATTGTTATTGTGAACCGCCCCGGCGCCGGGTCCATGATCGGCACGACGGAGCTGACACAGGCTGCGCCTGACGGGCATACGCTGCTGATCAATACTGCCGCGATCACCACAGCCCCCGCCCTGCAAGGCGATCTGCAATTTGACCCGATCGACGATATCACGCCGATCTCGCTTCTGATCACCAGCCCATATGTTCTGGTCGGCGGTGCAAATGTCCAGTCCGAGGACTTCTCCAGCTTCATGGAAGAAGCGCAAAACCGCCCCATGTTCATGGCAACCGCCGGGCCGGGCAGTTCAGGGCATTTCATGTCGGAACTGGTGATTGCGGCTGCGGACCTTCCGGCTGATGTGGTGCATTTCGGTGGCGCAGGCGAAGCGCTGACCAATCTGATGGGGGGCCATGCAGACACTTATATTTCCACCACGCAAAGTGTGATGCCCTATGTCAATGACGGGCGCGCGAAGGCGCTGGCCGTTCTGGCACCAGAACGGTTTGCCCTGTTGCCGGATATCCAGTCCAGTGGCGAAGTTGGCGTGTCGGGCGTGGAACTGGAAGGTTGGGTTGCAATCTTTGCCCCCGGTGGCATGGAAGAAGACCTTGCAAACCGGATCAATGCCGATCTGGCTGCAGCGATGGCCACAGACCGCATGCAGGACCAGTTGATGCAAAACTATGCGATTGCAGGAAACCTGTCACCGGCAGAATTCAGCGAAGTCTATGTGCGCGACCTGCAAATATGGAAAGATCTGGCCGCTGAACGGGGCATTGGCCAGTAACGACCCCAAGGCATGAAATCCGAACGCCGGCCCGTCTTTGGGCCGGCTTTTTCAGTTTGCCGCCAACAGTCGCATTGGTTTTCCATTCAGCCAGCCATCCAGATTCTCGACGGTCTGGCCATAGAAGCTTTCAAACGTCTCTTGCACGGCATAGCCCAGATGCGGGGTTGCCAGCACATTGGGCAGGCTGCGGATGGGCGCGTCCGGCGACAGTGGTTCATGGTCATAGACATCAATTCCCGCCCCGCCAATCCTGCCGCCGGACAGTGTGTCCAACAGCGCACCCTGATCGACCAATGGCCCGCGCGCGGTGTTGATCAGCAATGCGTCGGGTTTCATGCGCGACAGGTCCACGGCGCCGATGATCCCCTTGGTGGCCGGACCAAGCACCAGATGCAGGGACACTATGTCAGCACGACGAAACAGCGTTTCCTTGTCGGCATATGTAGCCCCGCCTGCGTGTGCGCGTTCTGGCGTCAGGTTCGGACTCCAGGCGATGACATCCATCCCGAACGCCTTTGCGACCAGCGCCATGCGCGTGCCCAGCTTGCCAAGGCCCACCAGCCCCAGCGTGCGGCCATGAACCGCGCGTCCAAGGCGGGTTTGCCAGTCCCCGGCGCGCATCGCGGCAGCTTCTGCGGGCAAGTGGCGCATCAGGCCAAAGATCAGTCCCCATGCCAACTCGACCGTGGCGAACACGCCATTGCCGCTGCCATCAGTTGTCATGACGGGAATGCCAAGCGCCGCCGCAGTGGCGCTGTCAAGGGTGCGGTTCTGACGCCCTGTCGCGGCGATGGCCTTCAGGTTCGGCAATCCGCGCAGAATGTCGCCGGGCAGGTCGGTTCGTTCGCGCAACAGGCAAAGTGCATCGAACGGGGCCAGATCACGGGTCAGGCGTTCAGGGGCAATGGCCGTTGTCAGAAAGGTGACATCCGCGCGGTCGGCCAGCCGCGACCAGTCGGCAAGGCGGTGTGCGACGCCCATGTAATCATCAAGGACAGCCACCCTGACCTTGCGGCCAGTGGGCAATGGGCGGTGGTGCTGGGTCATTTGCGGTGCTCCTTGGGGTGTTTTCGGGTTTCGTAGCGCACGATCTGTCGCACGATCCATGGAATGTTCGGCATAAAAATGAAAATCCGGACAAGATGGAATGTTGTGATCAACACAACGTTCTGGCCCAGAAACTTGGCTGTCAGCGCCATTTCAACCACCCCGCCGGGGGCAGCGCCCAGCACCATGATGTGCCAATCCACCCCTGATACCACTGCAATCAGGACTGCGCTGAGTGAACACAGCGCCAATAACAAGACCGACGATACAGCGCTTACAAGCGTCAAGCGCAGGGACGATGCCACGAAGTCGCGCCGGAATGTTGCCCCAAGCCATGTTCCAAGCAAGATTTGCGCCAGCGCCAGAATATCGGGCGGATAGGGCATAAGCCCGGACCCGCTGACTGCCAGCAGCGCCGCTACGGCCATTGGTCCCAGAAAATTCGGGTTCGGCACGCGCAGGATGCGAAACAGCCACGCCCCCGCCACGCCGATCGCGGCAAGGACCAGTAACGGCAGGGGGTCGAATTGCCCCAAAGACACAGGTGTGCGCTGTGCGTCCGGCCAGCCTGACAGGGCGTATATGGTGAAAGGCAGCACGATCACGACAGATGCCAGACGCAGCGTTTGCGAGAATACCACAGGCGCGGGGTCTATGCCTGCCGCCTGCGCCATCGTCGCGGCCTCGACCGGGCTGGTTGGAACAAATGATAAAAAGGCTTGCGCCAGACTTTGCCCGGTTATGCGCGCCACCAACAGCGCAACAACGAAGATGCACAGCCCCGTCGCCAGCGCCGCGCCCACAATCACAGGCGCAAGTGCCAAAAGCAGGTCCAGCGCTTGGGGCGAGAAGGCAAGGCCCACTTGCGTGGCAACCACCACCTGCCCCAACGGGCGCAGCCGGTTTGGCACCGTGACCGATGGGGCAGGCCCCATGAAAATGATTGCCGTGACAACCAGCGGCCCTATCATCCACGGCAGCGGGGCGCCGATGCGTTCGAACGCCCATCCCCCACACCCCGAAACCGCGAACAACAGCGCAAGGCCAATGGTGTGTCGCCATCCCCCACCTGATGGTGGACGACTGGATTGGGCGGGCGATTGGGGAAATGCCATAACGTATGCTTGGCCTCGGCGGGTGGGTTAGCCATCTTGACGGTTTGTTCAAGGGGTGTTTAGCATAACCCGCGCCATAGTAGACTGGCCTGTTCCTTATCGTAGGATAAGCAAAAATTATGCAACCACGCCGAATTAACCTGCCGCTGAACCCGCTGCGATCCTTTGCCGTGGCGTCGCGCCACAAGACATTCACCGCCGCAGCGCAAGAACTGGGGGTCAGTCAGGTTGCAATCAGCCGCCAGATTGCCATTCTGGAGGATTTTCTGGATGTCAGCCTGTTCGAGCGCGGCGTACGTTCTGCCAAGCTGACAGAAGTTGGCCGCGCCTTTGGCTTAGAGATTGCGGGCCTTTTCGATGATCTGGAACGCGCAACCCAGCGGATGATCAGTCATGAAACAGAGGGCACCGTCAATCTGCGGGTTCATCCCACTGTCGCGCATCACTGGCTTATGCCGAAATTGCTGGATTTCACACGCCAGCACCCTGACATTCGCGTGCGGTTTGATACGCGGGTTGAACCACTGGATTTTCGCGGCACACATCTGGATGTTGCACTGCAATTGGGCAATGGCAATTGGCGCGACACGCGCACCCGCAAATTGTGGGACGAGGAAGTGGATGTCGTGTGCAGCCAGCGATATCTCGACTCTATCGGGGGGGTGGACACACCGCAGGATGTCACCAAGGGGGAACTGCTGCATTCGCGCTACAGGCGGCGGGCATGGGAATTCTGGGCGCGCGCGGTGAATGTAGACATGGATTTCAACGCCGGCACCGATTTTGATACATCGTTGCTGACCTTTTCTGCGGCGGAACAGGGGTTCGGGCTGACGGTTGGCCAATTGGGCTTGCTGGATGACGTCATTCGTCAGGGGCGGCTTGTCCGCCCGCTGGACATGCGTATTCCAACCGGCGCGGCGTTTTATGTCATATGGCCCACAACGGTTTCGGTCAGTGTGAAAACCAAACGGTTCATTGACTGGTTGCTGGACCAAGTGGGCCAGCCGCGCGAATTCTTCAAGTCTCGTCCGACACCACGACCCTGATCCCGGTCAGACCCGCGATTTGCCGAGCCTGACCTCTAATCAGGTATTTTCGCGCGCAACCCCTGTTAAGCTGAGTTTGAATTCGCTGACAGCAGGGGGGACACATGAGCGGTCGTCTGGACGGAAAGATAGCAATCATAACCGGCGCAGGGCAGCAACCGGGGACCACCCCGGGCAATGGCCGCGCCACCGCCCTGCGCTTCGCACAGGAAGGGGCGACCTGTGTGCTGGTTGATGTGAACCCTGATTGGGCCAATGAAACGCTGGACATGATCGGCGGGGGCGATTCAATCGTTGTCACCGCAGATGTGACAGACGAACGTGCCTGTCAGGGCATTGTGCAGCAAACCCTTCAGCGTTTTGGCCGGATAGATGTGTTGCACAGCAATGTCGGCATGTCCAAGGGCGACCGCGCAACCCCGGATCTGGACAGTGATGTCTGGGACAGGTTGATGACGCTGAACCTGAAAAGCATGTTCATGCTGTGCAAGGCCACGTTGCCCACGATGCGCATGCAAGGGGGCGGGTCGATCATCACCATTTCCTCCACCGCCTCGAAAGCGATGCGCCCGACGGTGGCCTACAAGACATCAAAAGGGGCCATCAACACCTTTACCCAGCATGTCGCCGCCGAGAATGCGAAATTCGGTGTGCGGGCCAATGTCATCCTGCCCGGCCTGATCAATACGCCCATGGCCATTGAACGCCGCGCGCAGGAATCAGGCCGCCCCCGCGAGGATATTCAGGCAGAACGCGATGCATTGGTGCCCATGGGCCATATGGGGACTGCGTGGGATGTGGCGAATGCCGCCGTGTTTCTGGCCTCGGATGAGGCGAAATACATCACTGGTGTCCTGCTGCCCGTGGATGGCGGTCTGCTGCTGAAACGGGGGTAACCAGATGACAACCAATCCCCTGATAACCCTTGCACAGGCCGCCGATTCATGGCGCAGTTGCGATATGCCCGCCCCGGTTTTGCATGACGCGCGGCGCGCGGTTCTGGACTGGTTCGCGGCCATGCTGCCGGGGTGCACCGAAGGGCCAGCCCCAGCGCTGGCGCGCGTGTTGCACGCTGCCCGTGGTGAGGGGGCTGCGATCTCATATGTTGATGGCAGTTGCGGACATGCGCGCCATGCGGCCTTGTTGAACGGGGTTGCCAGCCACACGGCAGAATTTGACGATATCTTCCGCGATGGCGGGTATCATCCCGGTAGTCCCACAATTTCGGCGGCGCTGGCGGTTGCGCAATCCGAAGGGGCCACAGCACAGGCGTTCTACCGCGCGGTCATTGGCGGGTATGAAGTGGGGTGCCGCATTGCCATTGCCCTGCAGCCCAGCCATTACCGAAACTGGCACATAACCGCGACGGTCGGCACCATGGGCGCGGCGGTGGCAACGGCCATGCTGAAGGGGTGCGGCGCGGACGGGATTGGCAATGCCATCGCCATTGCCAGCAGTTTCGCAGGCGGTCATCAGGAAAATCTGCAAGGGCAGGGAATGACCAAACCCCTGCATTGCGGGCACGCCGCCGAAGCGGGGGTGCTTGCCGGGCTTGCCGCTGCCGCAGGGGTAACAGGTTCGCCCGACAGCCTGCATGCCGCCCATGGCTATGCGGCGGCCACCAGTGACACGACCGGCAACTGGGATGCAGGGCTTCAGGGCCTTGGCGAATGGACCCCCATTTCGCGCATGACGTTCAAGAATCACGGGTGCTGCGGTCATATTTTTCCCACGCTGGACGGGTTGCGCGCGGTGCAGGCGCAGCGCCCTTTCGGCCCCGAGGACGTGGCCCATATCGCAGTGCAGGGCTATGGCCCGACAGCCGCCATCTGTGACAGGCTGCGCGTGGACAGTGCCGCCGATGCCCGCTTCAGCGTGCAATATTGCGCAGCGGCCTTGTTGCATTTGGGTGGCGTGCGGCTGGACGCGTTCACACCTGCATCGCTTGCGCGCGCTGACCTGCGGGCCTTCATGCCGAAGGTGACAGTCACTGCAGACCCCCAGATTGCCGCCGCCTATCCGGCGCGCAGGCAGGCAAGGCTTATCATAACCTTCACCAATGGTGACGTTGTCACGCATTTCCAACCTACCCGCAAGGGTGACCCGGATGACCCGTTAACTGACACCGATCTGTTTGAGAAGTTTGCCGAACTGACGTCCGGGGTACTTGACCCCAAGGTGGCGGGCGGCCTGCGCGACAGGATCATGCTGTCGGACGATGTGCCGTCGCGCGTCGCGCTTCTGCCCTGCAACGGTCCAGAACCTGATTTGCACAACCCGCAAGGATGATACCCATGAAAGATACCAGCATCCCTTCTGCGCCGCAGGCCGCGTTTATTGAAACCGAAATTCGCGGCGCAATCGCGGTGATCCGCCTGAACCGGCCAGAGGTGCGCAACGCCATCAATGACCAGATGCGTCAAGAGCTTGTGAATGCCTTTGAATGGGCGGATACAACGCCCCAGATCCGCGCCGTCATTCTGACGGGGGCGGGCAAAGGGTTTTGTTCCGGGGGCGATATTGGCGGCATGCGCGAGCGTCTGAATGCGCCACAAGACGAAGTTTCCTTCAACGGCTGGATGCGCCAGAAAAAAACCCATCGCGGCGTTGCCGTTATTCACGGCTGCACAAAACCCGTGATCGCAGCGATGAACGGTGCGGCATTCGGCCTTGGCCTTGATATGGCGATGGCGTGCGATTTCATCATCGCGGCAGATGGCGCAAAAATGTCCATGAGCTTTCTGAAGCGCGGGCTGGTTTCGGACGGGGGCGGGATGTATTTTCTGCCCCGCCGTGTCGGGCTGTCGCGGGCGAAGGAACTTATCCTGTCAGGGCGCGTGGTGCAGGCCGAGGAAGCGGTGTCAATTGGTCTGGTCGACCGGGTATGCAGCGGCGAAACATTGCTGGATGCGGCATGCGCATGGGCCGAAGAGTTAACCCAAGGGTCCCCCGCTGCAGTGGCCCTGACCAAGGCTATTCTGGACAAGACATTCGAAAGTTCGGACGAAGACATCTTTGCGCTTGGCCGGCAAGCGCAGGCAATCTGCTATTCAACCAAGGAACATCGCGCGTCGGTTGAATCCTTCCTGCGGAAAACTGACACAAATCCATAGGTGCGCTGTCACGCAAGGGCAGGGCGCATGCCCTGCATGCCCGCCCCCGATGCGCAGCCCATCGCGGGGGCGGGCCTGCAACCCGTGCGGGTTATGCGCAGGCCAGCGCGGGTTCCTTGCTGGCGCATATGGCGGGGCGCTGTGCCCGCCAGTTGGTGGCCAATTCATAGGCATGGCCTGCCCGCATCAAATCCGCTTCTTCAAAGGGGCGCGCGACAAGCTGCAGGCCCAGTGGCAAACCCTGTGGCCCAAAGCCACCACATAGCGATAGTGCAGGAACCCCCGCCACATTGAAGGGGAAGGTGAAATTGGGCTTGGTCAGATTGTCCCATCGCGGCACCTGATCAATCAGCGGCGCTTCACCGGGGTTTGATGCGGTCAGCAAGATGTCGACATCGCGCATGACCGCCGCCAGTTCCGCGCACAGTTCCCGCCGGAAACGAACGGCCTGCAGGTAATCGGCCCCCGTAACGAAACTGCCAAGGAACATACGGTCCCGAACCCGCGCTGAAAACGTATCAAGGCGCGTCATTGCCCAGTCTTCATAGGCGGCCAACCGTTCAGCGGCGGAAATCAGAAAACCGCAGGCGGACCAGTCCTGCAGGGGGGGCAAGGTCACATCGACCACAGTTGCGCCCGCACCCTCGTAAATTTTTATGGCATCGGTGATGCTGGCCTGGGTTGCTGCGGAAACCGGGTGGTCGGTTTCATGGAAATGGCGCACAACGCCAATGCGCAGCCCCCTGACCCCGCCGCCAATTCCCGAAACATAATCAGGGACGGGCCTGTTGGCGCTGGCCGGGTCGGCGGGGTCATGGCCAGCAAGGCTTTGCAACATTATGGCGCAATCCTCGACGGTCCAGCACATGGGGCCGATATGGTCCAGGCTATAGGCCGCTGGCGCAACGCCCGCGCGGCTGACCAGCCCATAGGTCGGCTTCAAGCCCGCAATTCCGCACAGGGACGCCGGCCCGCGAATGGACCCGCCCGTATCTGTTCCGATCCCGCCCAGAACCAGACCTGCCGCCACTGCCGCGCCGGTCCCGCTGGACGATCCGGCGGTAAAATGCGCAGTATTCCACGGGTTGCGTGAAGGCGGATCAGGCAGGTCAAAGGACGGGCCGCCATCTGCGAATTCATGCGTTGTCAGTTTGCCCATCAGAACGGACCCTGCCGCATCCAGACTGGCCGCGCAGGTCGCGTCCTTATCCGGTATGTTGTCGGCCAGAAAACGCGACTGGCAGGTTGTCAGAATGCCCTTGGTATCCACAATATCCTTCAGGCCGACCGGAATGCCATGCATCTGGCTGCGCGGGCCTGATGCCATGATCTCGGCCTCGGCCTTGCGCGCATCACTTAGGGCGCGGTCTTCTGTCAGGGTCACAAAGGCATGAAGCTCTGGTTCCAGGGCGCGAATGCGTGCAAGGCAGTCTTGCGTCAGTTCCACGGGGGACATGGTTTTTGCGGCCAGCGCTTTTGCGGCTGCAGCAATGGTGGGGATCTGTGACATGGGGGGGTCCTTCAGGTTGAAGATGGCTGCACAGGGGCAAAAATTGCCATGGGTTCGGCCATGTGGGTGCGTGGTTTGCGAACACGCGCCGCCATGGCGCGCACCAGACCGTAGGCCTCGTAAAACTCCGCGAGTTCGGCGTCGTCATAGGTCAGGCCTTGCTGGGCGATAAGCGCGTGGAAATCCTTTCGGGATAGGTCGGTCTGTGTCATTCGATGCCTCTTTCTTGGAAGGAATGCTGCGGGCAGGGCGAAAGCCTGCCTTGGGAAGTATGCAGTATTGTATCCAATTTGCGCCAAGCGAATCTTGAATGCGGGAACAGATTGCAGTTTTGGCGAGGGCATATGCCTTGAATCTGTCACCTAGACCAATTTTTCATCAAATTTCTGTCAGGCTTTACCACCGGTGTATTGGTTTTCTGCAAAAAAATAAGGCGAGATGCTAAATTTGAATACAAATTGGTTTAGAAAGTTGGATTGGATTTGGTGGGGGTTGAGTTGATTGCTTAAGGTATATGAACTTAATACACTGAAAAGCATGTATTAAATCTATTTAAACTTGAACTGCCCCAAGTGATTCCATCGACATAAGGTCATTTACACATGCTATTTTGTATCCAAAATATGATAAATACATTACACCGTGTCCCATATTGGTGCGGTCTTAACAGGGAAAGGGAAGTCGCATGTCCGAAATCGTTGCAACACAAGCACTTGTTACGCAAACCATCAAGTTCTGGTCCGGGATTGAGGTCCCCAATGCCGCTGCCATGCACATGGCCGGGCAGTTTCTGGCGGCGCGCGATGATCTTGCACCCCTGCGCGGCAAGGCCCGGTTCGAGGATGAACCCGCAAGCTTTCTGGCCGCCCTTCAGTCCACCAAGGAGTGCATGGAATGACCAAGCTGGAAACAAGGTTCGAAAGCCTGACATCGCTAAGTGTCGTGGAGCAGGCGGACGCTGTTGCGCGCGGGGACACCACTGCAGTGGCCCTGACCGAAGCCGCGCTTGCCGCCTTTGAACTGCAAAATCCGTCCATCAATGCCGTAATCTGGTTGCAGCAAGATGCCGCGCTGGAAGCCGCAAGCGCGCTGGACGCAATGCAACGCGCAGGCCGCCCGCTGGGGCCGCTGCATGGTGTGCCGCTGGCCCATAAGGATATGTATTATCAGGCTGGAAAACCCTGCACTTGCGGGTCTGAAATCCGCAAGAATTTTGTGCCGGACTACACTGCAACGGTGATTGAACGCTTGCACGCGGCCGGTTCGCTGACATTGGGTGGCTTGAACATGGCCGAATTTGCCCAGAACCCCACGGGGCACAATGCGCATTTTGGCGATTGCTGCAATCCGTGGGATCTGGCCTATTGCACAGGGGGGTCATCGTCCGGGTCAGGGGCGGCTGTGGCCGCGCGCTGTGTAGGGGCCTCGCTGGGGTCCGATACGGGCGGGTCCATCCGGTTGCCTGCAGCGCTTTGCGGTGTGACGGGCATCAAGGGCACGCAAACCCGCGTGTCGCGCTATGGCGTCATGCCCTTGTCCTTCTCGGCGGATAATGTCGGCCCGCTGGCGCGGTCGGCGCGCGATTGTGCGCGTATCATGTCGGTCATTGCAGGGCATGACCCGAAAGACCCGACATCCGCACCAAACCCCGTCCCCGATTACGAGGGCGCGTTGACAGGCGATATTCGGGGCCTGCGTGTGGGTGTGCCGACAAATTACTTCTTCGATGAGATTGATGAGGAAGTGAATGCCGCCTTCGTGCAGGCAATGACTGTTCTGGCGGACCGAGGGGCAGTTCTGGTTCCCGTGACATTGCCGCATATGGCCGATATCAGCGCGTATGGTGGCATTGTTTCGCGCTGCGAAGGGGCCGCCATTCATGGGCAATGGATGCGCGACGCCCCCGAAAGCTATTCTGTGCACCTAAGTGCAAGACTGTATGGCGGCAATGCCATTCCTGCCGTCATGTATCTTGAAGCGCTGAACCGCAGGGGGGCTATCTTGCAGTCCTTTGCACATGATGTGTTCGGGGCGTGTGATGTGTTTGTTGCCCCTGCGCTGCGCACCAAGGTTCCCACCCGCTATGAAACCGATATAGACAGCGGGCGCGATGGCACAATCGAAGCGTTCATGAATGTGTCAATCAACACACGGCCCGCGAACTATCTTGGGCTGCCGTCGGCGTCGGTTCCTTGCGGGTTTGACAGCAATGGTCTGCCCATCGGGTTGCTGGTGCATGGCCGGCCATTTGCCGAAGGGCGCGTGCTGAAAGTCGCAGATGCCTATCAGCGTGACACAGACTGGCATTTGCAACGCCCCCCGATTGCGGCCTGACCTCATGCCCGCGCCCCAATGGATCGGGGGCGCGGGGTTTCAGGGGTTACCCCTGTTCAAGCAGCGACTTGGCAATCATGCAATGCACACCCTTGTTGCCATTGACGGTCTGGGTGATGCGCAGATCGGCGGCAAGCGAGCATAGCGTATATGCATCTTCAGGCGACAACCCGGCCTTTTCGCCCAACACGACAATCATGTCGCGCAAGGCCCGGATGACACATTGATCCAGATCGGGGTCCATGCCCATTGTGATGATATGCGTTGGCGTTTCCGCACGCGGGTATGCAAGCCCCGCCTTCTTATGCAAAACGAAGGTGAAATCACCTTCAAGCGCAGTTTCTATGGCGGTCACGCACACTTCGCCGTCCCCTTGCGCGCCATGCCCGTCACCACACGAAAACATCGCGCCCGGCACAAAGACCGGCAGAAAAAGTGCTGTTCCCGCAACCAGTTCCTTGTTGTCCAGATTGCCGCCATGCGCGCGCGGCTGAATTGATGAAATGCGTCCCCATGCCGGGGGCGGGGCCACGCCCATTACGCCAAAAAACGGCGCAAGCGGCAGGTCCAGCCCCCATGGCAGGCGGCCCGTGTTTTTCTGTGCGTCCAGCGCAATGGTGATGTGGCGGGTTTCGTGGAAATCATCTGTCAGGGTTCCGACAAGGGGGCGGATGACATTATAGCCCCAATCGGTGCGCAGCGCGACCTTGTCGATGCGTATTTCCAGCATATCGCCGGGCATGGCCCCGTCAATGGCGATGGGGCCGGTCAGGATATGGCCGGGCAACGGGCGTTCGGAGCGTTTGTGAATATCCAGCAATTCGGGCGGAACATGGAAGCCCTCGGGGGGCAAAACCTCGGGGGCACCGCTGACAGTGCGAATGGTGGCCGTGTCCCCCGATTGCACGACCAGCGCAGGCGCAAGCCCGGCATCAAAATAGCCCCAGTGGCAGGTTTCCGGCGAAGCATTCAGGGTATGATGTGGCATGTTATGTCCTTTGGGGCGCGTCACTGTGAGGGGGGTATAGCGGGATTGGGTTTCCCGCGGGCACTGTTTCTGTGCATTGTGTAAACTGTAGCGCCGACAACCAGCGCCGCGCCTGCAAATGTGGTGCTGTCGGGCAATTCCGCGAAGATAAAAAAGCCTATCGCCGTCGCAATCAGCAGGCGCACGAATTCCAGCGGTGCCAGCGCGGACGCCTGCCCTGTCTGATGGGCGCGCGTGATAAGATACTGGCCACCTGTTCCGGTAATACCCACAAGCGCAATCAGCGCCCATTGCCGCATGTCAGGTTGCACCCACCACAGCAGCGTCGGCACCGCCAGCGCCAAAATCAGGCAAACCGCTTGATAAAAAAGGATTGTTTCTGTCCGTTCGGATTTTGCCAGAACGCGCACTGTTATGGTAATGCCCGCCCCGAACAGCGCGCCTATAAGGGTCAGCAAGTAGTAATACCCGATCCCGTCGCCACTGGGGCGCAGCATGATCAGCACCCCCACAAACCCAATGGCCGTTGCAATCCAGCGCCGCGTGCCCACCTTTTCATGCAAGACAATCACTGCGCCAATTGTCACAAACAAGACCTTGGCGAACCCCAGCGCCGTGACATCGGCCAGCGGAATGTGCAAAAGCGCCGTGAAACCGCACAGCATTGCGCCCAGTGAAAACACGCCACGCACCAGTTGCAGGCCCGGATAGCGCGTGCGCAGCGCTGCGGGAAACCCCCGTATGAACAGCGGCAACAGCAGGATTGTAACGATGATCTGCCGGATGAACAGCACCTGCACCAGTGGCAAATCGGTTCCAATCGCCTTGATCCCGGCCATCATGGCCCCGAAAAGGAAGAATGACGCGATCATAAGGATGGAACCGCGCAGGTTGTCAGGGGCGCCCCCCCACCACAGCATCAGCCGAACCCGGCGCAACAGGGGCGGTGCCGTTTGTGACGCTTTGGCCGCCTGAACCAATGTGGGGGCGTGCCGGTCCCCGGCTGGCCCCGACGCAGAAGCAGGAGTGGGAGGAGGAGTTGGCTTGTTCATTCTTTCGCCTGATAATGGATGTGGGCGGGGCAATTTGTCCGGCCATGCCGGGTGCGCCCCGTCCCCGTTTGTGCGGGAAACGGAACGCGAAGGCGGCGCGCTTGCGCTGCTATGCGGCCTTGGCCATGGTGATGTGCGGACGATGCGCCAGCAGGCCCGCAGCCGTTTCATAGGCTTTGCCGATCCGCAGAACTGTGGGGTCTGCGAATGGTTTGCCCACAATCTGCATGGACAGCGGCAGTCCCTGCGCAGAGAACCCTGTCGGGATGGACATAGCAGGGTTGCCGGTCACATTGAACGGCATTGTCTGAATGGCCCAGGCGGGCGGGGTTTCCGGGTCGATCTGGTCAAACCGCCCCGCCGGGGACAAGGTGGATGCCGCGATGATGGCGTCATACTTGCCTAAGATGGTGTTATTGACGCTGATGGACAACTGACGGCGCACCCGCAATGCCTGCATCAGGTCCGATGCCGACAACAAGCCGCCCACCGCCATACGCGCATGGGTGAAGCGCCCGTAATCCAGTGGGCGGGTTTTCATGTCGGCCTCGTGAATGGCATAGGCTTCCGATAGCAGGATGACGCGGCCAGCGGCATTGAACAATTCGTAATCGGGCAGGGTGACAATATCGACTGTCGCGCCCAGGTCCCCCAGCTTCACGATTGCGGCGTCCAGCGCTGCAACAACTTCGTCACTTACCCCTTCTGCATCCTCGAAGAAATGGCGGGGGAAGGCAAATTTCATCCCCTCGATGCCGTCATTGATGCCGCCCAGAAAATCAAGGGCGCCGGGATCGGCAGAAGCCGGGTCCAGCCGGTCATAGCCAGCAATAACCTGCATTGTGGCGGCCGTATCGTCCACGCTGCGCGACAGCGGGCCTGCATGGTCAAGCGTGAATGACAGTGGAAACACCCCCCGCCGCGACACAAGGCCATAGGTCGGCTTCAGCCCCACCGTGCCACAATATGCCGCCGGGCCACGGATGGAACCGCCCGTGTCCGACCCCATCGCCATGCGCACGAAACCCGCCGCCACTGCGGCCCCCGACCCTGATGATGACCCGCCAGGAATATGGTCGGGGTTCCACGGGTTGCGCGCGGGCGGGAAGGGCAGGTCAAAAGATGGCCCGCCGAATGCGAATTCATGGGTTGCCGTCTTGCCAATCAAAACGCCCCCGCCACTGCGCAATTTTTCCGCCACCACGCAGTCGGACGTCGGCACATGATCCTGCAGCAATTTGGAATGGCAGGTCGTCCGAATTCCGGCAGTGTTGAAGATGTCCTTCAGGGCGTAGGGAATGCCCTGCATCGGCCCTTTGTCGATGCCGTTTGCGAAATCGGTATCTGCCGCTTCCGCATCTTCAAGCGCCCTGTCAGTGGTAAGGGTGATAAAGCTGTTCAGCTTGTCATCCAATGCGCCAATCCGCGCCAATGCATCCTTGGCAAGGTCTTTTGCGCTGATGGTTCCAGCCCGCAAAAGCGCCCCTGCGTCTAATATGGACAGGTCATTGAGGGGAATTGTTGGTGCGTTCGGGGTGATTTTTCCTTGTTCAGACATGTCATGCAATCCTTGTGATTGGGGCAAAACCATAGGTGTTCGCGGGTTCGTCTGCCGCGGTCAGGTTGGCGGTGCGAAGCCGGGCGCACATGGCTTCAAGTTCCAGAAAGCCGCTTACAATTGCGGGTTTGCGATCTTCTGGCAGGGGCAGGCCGTTCCGCGCGGCAATCGCTTCGACCAGCAGTTCGGGATCGGTTTTTTGCGACATGGTCAATGGTCCTTTCGGGGTGGGGGTGGGGTAAATCACGGTTCAAATGTGCTGGCGCATGGCAGCGATGCGCTGGAATCAATCTGTAGCTATCATCGTATGCTATAATGTTAGGTATCGCAATATTGCATACAATAATGCAACCGCAGCATAATTTTTTTGACAGATATGTGCATCCTGCTTGTGGGGGTGTCGTTCGAATCGGGTGGTCGGAAATCCTGCGTGGTGCTGCGGCTTGGCTGAGAATTGCCCCTTATACATTGATTTTAATGTGATAAATGCAGTCATTTTCTACAATTGTGCTGTTTGGGCTGGGTTTTTCCGTTCTGGAGGGGTCGGTAATGGTGTGCTGGAAATTAAAGCCGAAAGATGAATTATTCGGCATTGCGGCATTATTGTATCCAAAACGGTATATCGCAAGATCAAGTTTGTTGACCGGCCAGCGCGGGCGCGTGCACAAATTTTCCATGAGGCCGCGATGTGATCCGGCTCTCAAGGTCACAAGCGCGATCAGGGTATCCGCGTCTGCAGGCTGCGTATGTCAAGGCAAGACCCATCAACCAAAGATGAAAGGCTGACAAACATGACACTCCGAAAGTTTAGGAAAGAAATTGCCGCAGGTGTTGCTGCGCTGTCATTGGGGGCGATACCCGGTGCGGGGTATGCAGAAACAGTGTTGCGCGTGGCCATGACGGCGGGTGACATTCCCCTGACCATTGGCCAGCCCGATCAAGGGTTCGAGGGCTACAGGTTCGTCGGCTACAAGCTGTATGACTCGCTTCTGTTGTGGGACCTGTCGCAAGGGGACACGGAATCCGATGTCATTCCGGGCTTGGCCACTGATTGGTATATCGACCCTGACGACAATAAACGCTGGGTTTTTGAACTAAGGCAGGGCGTCAGCTTCCATGACGGCTGCCCCTTCAATGCTGATAATGTCGTGTGGAATTATGAACGCCTGACATTGGAAGATCACCCCGCGTTCAACCCGCAGCAATATGCAGCCATCCGCACAAGAACGGTGGACATCGCTAGCATTGACAAAATCGACGATTATACCGTCGCCATCAACATGAAGCGCACCGACAGCCTTTTCCCATTGCAGACCAGTTTCATATTCATGATCTCGCAATGCGCGTTTGAGGCGGCAGGCAGCGATTATGCCGCCTATGCAATGGCCCCTTCAGGAACCGGCCCCTACAAGTTTGACCAGATGGTGCCGCGTGAGCGCTTGGAACTGGTTGCAAATACTGACTATTGGGATGCGGACCGCATACCGCGTCATGACCGGCTTTTGCTGCTGCCAATGCCAGAAGCCACCACCCGCGCGGCGGCCCTGATGGCTGGGCAGGTTGATCTGGTCGAAGCGCCATCGCCGGACACAATTCCCATGCTTCAGGGCGCGGGCATGACGATTACAACAGCCCCCTATCCGCATAACTGGGGCTATCAGCTGAATTTTGTGGATGGTCCCTTCGCGGATATCCGGGTCAGGCAGGCGGCTAACTATGCGATCAACCGCGACGAAATGGTGGCCATGCTGAACGGCTATGCGCTGCCGGGGTATGGCGCGTATCCACCGGATTCGCCTTATTTTGGGGACCCGCTGAAATACGAATTCGACCCCGAAAAGGCCCGCGCCCTGTTGGAGGAAGCCGGCTGCCTGCCTTGTGACGTGACTTTCGCGGTGTCGACATCCGGTTCGGGGCAGATGCAGCCCTTGCCAATGAATGAACTTGTCTCCTCGCAGTTGAACGCCGCCGGATTTCGCGTGACCCTGGAAGTTATGGACTGGAACAAGCTGATTGATGTGGCGCTGAGCGGGCGTCCAACCTATCCCGAATATGACGCCATCAATGTCAGCCGGGCACTGCAAGACCCCTTCTCTGGTTTGTTCCGCTTTATGCTGGAAAGCCAGCATGGACCGGCAGGCGGCAATTTCGGCCATTATTCCAGCCCCGAAGCCGAAGCGCTGATTACCAAGATCTATGAAACTTTCGATCAGACAGAACGCGACGCCCTGATCACCCAGGCGCATGAGCTGTTTGTGTCCGATGCGATCATGATTTTCGTGACCCATGACACCAATCCGCGTGCGCTGTCACCAACGCTGAGCGGTTTTGTGCAGGCGCAAAGCTGGTTTCAGGACATGACACCCATCAGTTTTGGTCAAACCAATTAAGCACTGCGCCGGGGTCCTGCGGCCCCGGCACCTGTTCCCCTGCGGCGGCACACGACCGTTTGCCCCGCATCGCATGGCGATCAAGCTGCACCAGATCATCGCCACCCGTCCGTGCCCGGCCCTGACGATCATCACTGTAAGGAAACGTCATGATTTCATACATCATTCACCGCATTCTGTATGCTATTCCCATTTCGATTGGCGTGACGGTGTTCTGTTTCGCGCTTGTCTATATGGCCCCCGGCGACCCGCTGACCCGTTTGTTGCCCGATGACGCCAGCCCCGAAGTTGTCGAGATGATGAAGCGGGCATACGGGCTGGATAAGCCTATTCCGGTTCAATACCTGATCTGGCTGGGAAATGCGCTGTCAGGGGATCTTGGGACCTCGATCCAGACAGACCGGCCCGTTCTGAACGAGGTCAGCAAAGCGCTTGTCAACACAATCATCCTGTCTGCGGTGTCGGTGGTGGTGGCTTTTTCTGTGGCTTTCGTTCTGGGAACAGTGGCCGCGTATTATAATGGTCATGCAGTTGACCGGCTTGCCACAGGGTTTTCGGTGCTTGGGGTCAGTATTCCCAACTACTGGTTCGGGATTGTGCTGATCATCATTTTTTCCGTGCAGCTGCGCTGGCTTCCTGCCACGGGCATGGGGCCAGCGGGGTCTGGCGGGTTTTCATTGTTCAGTCTGGACAGCTTGCGCCATCTGGTGCTGCCGGTCATTACCATGGCGCTTATTCCGCTGGGAATTATCATGCGCACCACCCGTTCCGCCGTGTCCGAGGTGCTGGGTCAGGATTTTGTCCAGACATTGCGCGCCAAGGGCCTGAATGAATGGGCCGTGCTGAACCACGCGGTGCGAAATGCCCTGCCCGGTGTGCTGGCCGTCATGGGGCTGCAATTTGGCTATCTTATGGGCGGATCAATCCTGGTTGAGACGATCTTCACATGGCCCGGCACCGGTTCCTTGCTGAATCAGGCCATTCTGAACCGCGATATTCCAGTGCTGCAAGGGACCATACTTGTTCTGGCGCTGATCTTCGTTGCGACCAACCTTGTTGTTGATCTGCTGCAAACCGCAGTTGACCCGCGCATCAAACGCACCTGAGAGGGAGTTTTCACATGACGGACACGAACATATCGCTTGGGACCGCAGATGCCGTGATTTCCGAACCGCAACAGGACCGGGTGCGCACCTATTGGCAACTGGTCCGGCTGCGCCTGCGCCATGACAAGGTAACGCTGTTTTTTGGCGCGATCATTCTGACCATCGTTTTACTGGCCGTTCTTGCCCCGGTCCTGCCACTGCGCGACCCGCTGGAAACCGGCATGATCAACCGGCTGAAACCTGTGGGCTATCAGGGGTTCATTCTGGGAACCGATGAATTGGGCCGTGATATGCTGTCGCGAATTATCTGGGGCGGGCGCAGTTCCTTGCTGATGGGGTTGTTGCCTGTAGCCCTTGCGCTGCTGATCGGGGGCGGGCTGGGGGTGATTGCCGGGTTCATGGGCGGCACCGTGAACATGATGATCATGCGCGTGATGGATGTGTTCTATGCCTTCCCGTCAATCCTGTTGGCAGTGGCCATTTCCGGTGCCATGGGCGGCGGCATGATGAATGGCCTGATTTCGCTGACCGTTGTGTTCATCCCCCCCTTATGTCGCGTGGCCGAAACCGCAACGACGCAAGTGCGCGGGCTGGATTTTGTGGAAGCCGCACGCGCGTCTGGTGCGGGGCCTGCGTCCATTATCGGAACCCATATTCTGGGCAATGTTCTGGCGCCGGTGTTTGTTTATGCATCTGGCATGGTGTCGGTGTCCATCCTCGTGGCTTCGGGGCTGTCATTCCTTGGGCTGGGGGTGGCCCCACCGACGCCGGATTGGGGGCTGATGCTGTCGACCTTGCGGCAGGCCATCTATGTAAACCCGGTTGTTTGCGCCATTCCGGGCATCGCCATTCTTATCACCTCGTTGTCGTTCAACATGGTCAGCGACGGTTTGCGTCAGGCAATGGACGTCAAGATGTGACCGGCCCGGCCCGCGCAGACCAGTTCCCCGTCACGCAGTGCAAGGAGTTGCAACAGTGAACAAGACAGACATCCCCCCCCTGACAGGACAACCCGCCCCGCCCGTAATTGACGTAGTGTCCAACAAGGACCCGCGCGACAAAGGCGGCCCCGCCCAACCGCTTTTTCTGGTGAAGGATCTTGTCAAGAATTTTCCGGTGCGCGGCGGTCTGCTGAACCGGACCACAGCGCAGGTGCAAGCGGTAAGCAACGTAAGCTTTCAGGTCCTGAAAGGCGAAACGCTTGGCGTTGTTGGTGAAAGTGGTTGCGGAAAATCGACGCTTGCGCGTTTGCTGATGCATCTTCTTGACCGCACATCGGGAGAGTTGATTTTCGACGGCGAGGCCGTGGGCGTCAATGGCGGAATGCCCATGCGCAAATTCCGCGAAGCAGCGCAAATGGTGTTTCAGGACAGCTATTCGTCACTGAACCCCCGCTTGCCCGTCGAAGATTCCGTCAGCTATGGCCCGAAAGTGCATGGCATGAATGGCAAGGCCGCGCGGGAATTGTCGCGCGACATTCTGCGCAAGGTCGGGCTGCGCCCCGAGATTTTTGGGCCGCGCTACCCGCATGAACTGTCCGGCGGTCAGAAGCAGCGCGTCAACATCGCCCGCGCGCTTGCCCTCTCGCCGCGTCTGGTCATTCTGGATGAAGCGGTGTCCGCGCTGGACAAGTCGGTAGAAGCGCAGGTTCTGAACCTGCTGCGGTTCCTGAAGCGGCATTTCAACCTGACATATGTCTTCATCAGCCATGACCTGAATGTGGTGCAGTATATTTCTGACCGGGTTCTGGTCATGTATCTGGGCGAGGTGGTCGAACTTGGCCCCGTGGATGAAATATACAACCGGCCGCGCCATCCCTATACGCGCGCGCTGCTGCGCTCGCGGCTGTCGATGGACCCTGACGACAGGATGGATGACGCCCCGATCGCGGGGGACCCGCCAAACCCCATCAACCCGCCATCGGGATGTCGGTTCAGAACCCGCTGCCCCTATGCCGAACCCATCTGCGCCAGCACCCCGCCCGCCATTTCAAAATGGACCGGCCCGGAAAGTCACACTGTCGCGTGTCACATGTATAACCCCGTCGAAGGCCACAGCCTGAGCAGCAGGCCGCCTGCACCAGACGCGGCACCCGGCACGGTCCTCAAGACCCATCCAACCCGCGTTCACGCCTGAAAAGAAGGAGGCACGACCATGCCAAACGACCAGGTCGCCACGTCAAGCGCCCCCGATACAGCCGTTCCCATTGTCGATGTGCAGGGGATGTCCGTCAAGTTCGTCTCCAGAGAAGCGACGGTTTATGCCGTCAATGGCGTGGATTTCCGCCTGATGCCCGGCGAAGTGCTGTGTGTGATCGGGGAATCCGGTTCCGGGAAATCGGTGTCCATGCGCGCGCTGATGCGCCTGTTGCCCGACAAGGCACAGATCGCGGGCAAGGTGCAGGTGTCGGGCCGCGATGTGCTGTCCATGACGCAATCTGAACTGACCGCGATGCGCGGGCGCGATGTCTCGATGATTTTTCAGGAACCCATGACCGCGCTTGACCCGGTTTATACGATCGGGGACCAGATATCTGAAACCATCCTGCGCCATGAACCTGTCGGGCGCGACGTGGCCATGAAACGGGCATTGGATTTGCTGGAATTCGTGCGTGTGCCGTCCGCGGCGCGGCGTCTGAAATCCTATCCGTTCGAATTGTCCGGCGGGCTGCGACAACGCGCGATGATTGCGATGGCCTTGTCGTGCAGCCCCAAGCTGCTGCTGGCGGATGAGCCGACGACCGCGCTGGATGCCACAGTACAGATTCAGGTGCTGATCTTGCTGCGCAAACTGCAAAAGGAAATGGGAATGGGCATGATCTTTGTCACCCATGACCTGTCTGTGGCCGCGCAGGTCGCGGACAAGGTTGCGGTCATGTATGCGGGCCAGATTGTCGAGATGGGGCATGTCCGCGATGTGTTGCGCAACCCCCAACACCCCTACACACAGGGAATGCTGGCCTCAACCGTGCATGGGCAGGACCGCAACAAGGACATTCCCGCCATTCCCGGCAGCCCGCCCGATATGCGCTTGCGCGTGGCCGGCTGCAGTTTCGCGCCGCGCTGTCCGCATGTGTCCGAAAGCTGTCATACATCCGAACCGCCACAGGTGGTTCTGGGAACGGACCGCTACGCCCGATGCATTTTGCCCGACCCGTCGCGCGGGCCGAATATTTTGCCACAAAAGGTCAGCGCCTGACCATGAAAGGGTTTCGACATGCATAAAACACATATTCCCCAACACATCATAGACCGCGTGATTGACCGGCGCGGCAGCGCCCATCCCTTCAGCGATCTGGACCCGGCGCGCACGGCATTGGTTGTCATCGACCTGCAAAACGGGTTCATGGTGCCCGGTGTGGCCCATGCCCTTTGCGAAACCGCCGTGCAGATTGTGCCAAATGTCAACCGTCTGGCGCGGGCCGTCAGGGCAGCGGGTGGCAAGGTGTTCTGGGTGCAGAACACCCATGACGACAGCTGCCTTACCGAATGGTCCGTTCTTCATGACTATACAGTGCGTGAAAAGCAGTTGCACCGGGTCAGGTCCATGTCCGAAGGCAGCGAAGGGCACGCACTTTATCCAACGCTTGATGTGCAACCCGGCGATGAAACCGTGCAGAAAACAAGGTTTTCTGCATTCATCAGCGGGTCATCCGATCTGCCGCAGCGGTTGAAAGCGGCCGATTGCGACACAGTGCTGATTGTGGGGACAGTCACCAATGTGTGTTGCGACAGTTCCGCGCGCGACGCCATGATGCTGAATTTCAAGACAATCATGGTCAGCGATGCGAATGCGGCCCTGACCGATGACGAACATAACGCGGCCCTGACGGCGTTTTACGCAACATTCGGCGACGTGATGGACACCGATCACCTGATCGCCTGCCTGTCACGCAATACCCAGCCGGACCAGCGCAAGGCCAGCTGACTTGCCCGCCCGAATGCCCGGAACGGCTGTGGTGGCCCGCAGCTGAAAACAGAAAGGTATAAGACAGATGACTTCCAACATATCCGACAGCCCCGCGCGGCAACCGGCTTTGCGCGCAGAATTGGCGCGCGTGCAGGGTGTTTTTGTGTCCGCCGCCGATGAAGAGCGTATCGCGCGCATCACAGATGGTATTTCGGCCGCGCTGCTGAAAAGCCCGTTGCCAAGCCTGTTTGACACCGAACCGGCGCATTTTGACCGCGCGCTGATATCGGGCGCTGCGGCGGGCGCCACCAGAACGCGGGGCGCATCATCATGAAAGACCACGCAAAACTGGGGTCAGATCCCGCGGATTGGTCCATTGTGGACACGGTGGATGCGGTCTGCGCGGGCCATGCATCCGCGCAGGAGGTGACGCAGGCGGTTCTGGACCGGATCGCGCGGCGTCAGCCGGTGCTGAACTGCTTTATCCGCATTGATGCCGAACGCGCCTTGGAAACTGCGGCGGGTCTGGATTGCGCGCGGGCCACGGGGGCGGTGCCGGGGCCGCTGCACGGGGCCGTGCTTGCCCATAAGGACATGTATTACCGCGCCGGGTTGGTCAGCACCTGCGGCTCGGAAATCCGGCGCGATTTTGTTGCGCAGACCACAGCGACGGTATTGCAAAAGCTGGACATTGCGGGCGCGGTGGATGTGGGAACGCTGAACATGTCCGAATTCGCATCGGGACCGACCGGGCATAACCTGCACTATGGGGATTGTCATAACCCGTGGAACCCTGACCATATCACGGGCGGGTCTTCAACCGGGTCGGGGTCGGCGGTTGGCGGCAGGCTTGTCGCGGGATCGCTGGGGTCTGATACTGGCGGTTCGGTGCGGTTGCCTGCAGGAATTTGCGGGGCATATGGCATAAAGCCGACACAGGGCCGTGTGTCGCGCCACGGCGTCATGGGCCTTTCGTTTTCGCTTGATAATGTTGGCCCTATTGCACGCACTGCGCGCGATTGCGCACGTTTGCTGTCGGTCATTTCCGGGCCGGACCCGTTGGATACAACAGCCCTGCCGGTTCCTGTGGATGATTACGAAGCTGATCTTGATGCCGGGGTCGCAGGGCTGCGTATCGCGGTGCCGAAGACCTATTATTTTGACGATATGTCGCCCGAAATCTCGAATTTTCTGGACAGCGCACTGGCGGTTTTCACATCGCTGGGGGCCAAAATCGTGCATGTTGATCTGCCACATCACGACATTATCGGCGCCTTGGGAAATGCTGTCGGCAGTTCGGAGCAATGCACGCTGCATGATTTCTGGCACCAGACCTGTCCTGAAAAATACGCGCCACTTATCCGCGCGCGTATGCAGGCGGGGTTTGGGGTCACCGCAGTGGAGTATCTGAAAGCCTTGCACCTGCGCAGCAGCATTGCGCGCGCAGTGTCGGACGCGGCATTTGGCGATGCGGATGTGATGTTCCTGCCTGTCTTGCGGTTTCCCGTTCCAACATTGGCGGAAACCAATGTTGGTGACGGCGCGGGGCTGCACGAAATCCTTGGCAGCATCAACCACTGCACACGCCCGATCAACTACCTTGGGTTCCCGGCGCTAACGGTGCCTTGTGGCTTTAGCGCATCTGGCCTGCCTGTCGCGTTCCAACTGGCCGGCCCCGCATTTTCCGAGCGGCTTTTGTTCCGCTTTGCCGGTGCGTTTGAAGCGGCACATGGCCTGCCCGACCGCGTTCCTGATCTGCCCTGACCCCAATTTCCCCTTAACCGGCTAATCTAAAAGGAAAATCTGACATGAAACCCAAGGTCGCCGTCATCGGGACGGGGGGAACCATTGCCTCTATTGGCACCGGCCCGTTTGATATTGTGGATTATGGTGCCAATCAAAAGATGCTTCAGATCGAGGGCATTCTGGAATTGTTCCCGCAGGTGCATGACTGCGCTGATGTTATTGCAGTGCCCTACAAGGCAATCCCAAGCCCTGATGTGGGGTTTGCGGATTGGAAGGCGCTTGTTCTGAAGATGGATGAACTTGCGGCCACGCACCCCGATCTTGCGGGGTTTGTGATCACGCACGGCACTGCATCGATGGAAGAAACGGCCTATATGCTGTCGCTGGTGGCCAAAACCCCCTTGCCAATTGTCGTCACCGGCGCGCAAAGACCGGCGTCGGCCTTATCCACCGATGCAGGCATGAATCTGGCCAACGCCATTCGCACCGCGGCCAGCCCCGAGGCCCGCGGCAAGGGGGTGTTGCTGCTGCTGAATGATGAAATCCATGCCGCGCGGGACGTGGCCAAAACATCGACATTCCGCATGCAAACCTTTCGTTCCCCCGATTTCGGTGTGCTTGGCCATGCTGACGGGGACCGGGTGGTGTTTTACCGCAACCCGGTGCGTTGCACATATCCGGATACGGAATTTGACATTCGCAGCCTTGATGAATTGCCGCGTGTGGACATTGTGTATTCCTATGCAGGCTGTGACGGAACCGCGTCGCGCGCTTTCATTGCGGCAGGGGCGCAGGGCATCATCTCGGCAGGGTTTGCGCCCGGCTTTCCCGGAACTGCCGAACACGAGGTGCTGACACAGGCGGTAAAAGAAAAGGGTGTCGTGGTCATGCAATCAACCCGCGCAGGCAGTGGCCGGGTGTTTCGCGGCAAGCGGATGTGCGACAGCGGAGTCCTGTCTGCCGATAACCTGACGCCCCCCAAAGCGCGTATTCTTCTGGCGCTTGCGCTGACCATCACCAAGGACCCGTCGCAGATAGAGCGGATTTTCCTGAAATATTGAAAGAATCTGTCCAATGGCCGTGCGTGAAGGTATTTTCCCGACCCAAGAAAACCGCGATCCCCGCAAGGGACTGCTGTTGATGCTGGTGGGGATAGGGCTGTTTTCAATCCTGAACGGGGTTGTAAAGGCCCAGATGGAAGTGTTTCCGCCCAATCAGGTTATCTTGTTTCGCAATGCGTTTGCGCTGGTCCCGCTGTGGTTCATGCTTTTGCCGCTGGGCGGGCTTGCTGCGCTGCGCAGCGCGCGGATCAAGGAACATGTGGTGTTGTCTGTGCTGTTTACCGGGACGCTGCTGTGCATTTTCTTTGCCTATTCCATCATGCCGTTGGTTGATGTGACGGCAATTTCCTTCACGCAGCCGCTGCTTGTCAGCGTGTTTGCCTTCGCGCTTGGGTTGGAAAAAACGACGCGCCTGCAATGGCTTGCGGTTGGTATCGGGTTGGGGGGCGTGCTGGTTATGGTCCAGCCTACGGGCGGCGGTCCGGTGATTGGGGGGCTGATCGCCTTGGTCGGCAGTGCGATGGGGGCTGCGTCCATGCTGATACAGCGGCGCCTGTCGACAAGTGACAGCACGCAATCCATCGCATTCTATACGCTGGGTATTTCTGCGCTGCTTATGGTGCCGTTGATGTTCTATTCCTATGTCACGCCAACCCCGTGGCAATTGGCGGGGCTTATTGGTATGGGGGTGGCGTCCGGGCTTTGCCAATATGTGATTGTTCGCGCCTTCTACCACGCAACTGCGTCTGAAATAGCCCCGATGACCTATACAAAAATAATCTGGGCGGTCATCATCGGGTATCTGTGGTTTTCAGAGGTTCCGACATTGCCAGTCATGCTTGGGTCGATTGCGGTGATGGGGGCCACCTATCTGGCATTCCGCAGTGCTGCAGCGGCACGGATGACAATATGATCCCTGTCCTTCGCCAGAAAGACCGCGCACGGGTGCTGCAGGCTAACCCAGGATTGCCGCAGTGGCGCTTATGGGGGAAATTTGCGGCCACGCTGGCCTTGGCAGTTGCGGGGGCCGTTCTGTTTGACTGGCTGTCGCTGCCCTTGCCGTGGATGCTGGGGTCAATGACATTCGTTACGCTGGGGGCGGTGTTGCGCTTGCGGCTGTTTGCCCCTGCAGGAATACGCCCCCCCATGACCGCTGTGATTGGGGTGTTGCTGGGGGCGTCATTCTCGCCTTCGGTGCTGGACAATTTGCTTGTCTGGATGCCCACGCTTGTTGGATTAACGGTGTTTTCGGCGCTGTCGGGGCTGTGCTGCGCGATCTACCTGCACAAAGTGGCCGGGTTCGACCGGGTGACGGCGTTTTTCGGGGGCATGCCGGGCGGGCTGGTGGAAATGATTGAACTGGGCGCGGAACGTGGCGCGGATGAACGCGCCGTGGCATTGATGCATTCGGCGCGTATATTGCTGGTTGTGTTTTCCCTGCCCTTTATCCTGCAATGGACCGAAGGCGTCCCAATCAATGGCTATGACGAAGGCAGCGCGGGCATATTGGATGCACCGCTGTCAACCTTCGCGTTGTTGCTGCTTTGCGCGGTGGTCGGCACGCGCATGGGCCGCGTGTTGCGCCTGCCTGCAAAAGACCTGATGGGGCCGATGCTGGTTTCGGCCGTTTTGCATGTCAGTGGTCTGACTGACTTTTCGCCACCTGATGAAATTGTGAAATTCGCGCAGCTTATAATTGGCACGGTCCTTGGCGTTCGGTTCGTGGGGGTTGCCCCGCGCCTGATCGGGCGGATGATGGCCATTGCCATGGGGATGACGGTCATTCTTATTGCGCTTGTCTTTGCAACGGCAGCGGTGGTGGCAACGCTTGCGGATATACCGCTTGCCACGCTGGTTCTGGCCTATGCGCCCGGCGGCCTTGCCGAGATGAGCCTTGTTGCGCTGGCGCTGAACGCGGATGTTGCTTTTGTGGCCACACATCACCTTGCGCGTATCTTGCTGGTCATGCTGGGGGCCGCGCCCATTTATGCGCTTCTGGCGCGCCTGACCCTGCCGCGCGGACATCCTCAGACGGATCAGGATCGCACCGCTTCACCCGCTCAACGGTCCGTTGATGAATGAACACTTGGTTCAATTGTGTCCATTCGGGGTGGATGAACCAAAAATGTATGCTAAAGAAGTCGCGGGATGGAGGCAGAAGATAGGGCAGGATTACATGGCCACACGCGGTCTGGAAGTGACGCGTTCAATTCGGGAAGGTATTGCCAGCGGTGATTACAGCCCCGGCAGCCGCATGAACGAAAGTGAACTGGCCGCGCGGTTGGGGGTGTCCCGAACCCCTGTGCGCGGCGCGCTTTCTGTGCTGGCTGTAGAAGGGTTGTTGGAATACACCCCCAATAGCGGCTACCGGGTGCGCAGCTTCGGGTCCGGCGATATCCAGAATGTCTACGCTGTGCGCGCCAATCTCGAAGGACTGGTGGCGCGTCAGGCGGCTATGAACGGCCTGTCCGATCATGCCCGCGGCACGGCACATCGCATCATCGATGAAACCGCGGCGCTTGTCAGTATGCAATCCTGGAGCGACGCGGTGCGCGCCTCTTGGGAAAAGCTGAACCATGAATTTCACGAAGTGTTGCGGGATGCGGCGCAGAATGAATATCTGGTGCAGATGATCCGGCGCACGGATGAAATACCGTTTTTCGGCCTGATCCGGTTTCAATGGTATGATGCGCAATACATGCGCGGCGCGCATGAAGAACATATTGAAATTCTGGATGCCATCATCAACCGGCAGGCGGGCCGCGCCGAAGCGCTTGAAACCGAGCATGTCTACCGCTCTGGTCGCCGCTTGGCGCGCCAGTGGCAAATGATTGAGGAACGCAAGAAACCCCAATCCGGTGCAACCGCCATAGGTATGTGACCTGTCTGCCCCAAGGTCGCGGGTTTCCAGACCCGCAGAAACAACAGCTTGCGCGCGCGCGGGGCGCAGGACAGCGGACTGCATGCGCGCGATGTGTTGCCGTCCTGCCAGTGGCCAGGGGGGGCTACGCCAAGACCAGCGCAGCATGTCGCTGCGCCGAAACACCCCGTCACACCAGCCGGATACCCAGCATGGAGCCATGGATCACCCTGTCAATCGCCGCTGCCGCGTTTCAGACGCTGCGCTTCATGCTGCAAAAACACCTGAGCATGGGGGCGCTTAGCGCGGGCGGGGCAACGCTTGCGCGGTTTTTCTATTCCGCGCCATTTATCGTTGTGCTTGCGTTTGGGTATCTGAATGGCAGCGGGGCAGGGGTGCCGGGGCATGCGCCGATGTTCTGGATATATGCTGTCATCGGGGGGCTTGCGCAGATACTGGCGACATGGTGCGTGGTGGCGCTGTTTGCGGCGCGTAATTTCGCGGTCGGGATTACCTTCAAGAAGACCGAAGTGGTGCAAACGGCGATTGTGGGGTTTGTCATTCTGGGGGACCGTATAACCCTGCTTGGAACAGGGGCCATCGTGCTGGGGTTTGTGGGGGTGCTGCTGCTGTCAGACACGCCCGGTCTGGGCGGGGCTTGGTGGCGGCGGCTTGGCAGTCGGGCAACATTGCTGGGGCTGGCGTCCGGGGCGTTCTTTGCTATTTCGGCCATCGGGTATCGCGGGGCGACACTGGAAATCGCCAGCGCTGATCCGGTGTTGCGCGCGGCGCTGGCGTTGTGCGTGGTCACCTTGTTGCAGGCGGTGGGCCTGTCTTTCTGGCTTATGTGGCGCGAACCCGGTCAGGTCGGGCGGGTTATTGCGGCACGGCGCACAGCGGTCTGGATGGGCCTGACCGGCATGGCCGGTAGCCTGTGCTGGTTCACGGCCTTCACATTGCAAAACGCAGCCCTTGTGTTCGCCGTTGGTCAGGTCGAGGTGATCTTTTCCTTGTTCGCCGCAGTGTTGTTCTTCGGCGAAAGGATCACACTGCGCGAAGGCATGGGGATCGCGCTGATAACCCTGTCTGTGGTCGCGGTCGTGGCGTTCCGTTGACGGGGCGCGGCCGTGTTTTGTGGTTTAACACCACAAGCACCAGGCCTGTGGGGGCGTCACATGTTGAGAGTATGTCGCGCAAAAGTGGGACCTGATTTTGCACAAAAAGACATGCGATACCATAAGGTTAAAGTGGGTCGCGTGACTGCGAATGACCGCGACACGCGCTAGGCCGCTTTGGTTGGCTGGCGCAGGTCAGTCAGCACTTGTGCGGCAATTTCGAATGATCGCACGCGCGCTGCGTGGTCGTGTATCATTCCGGTCACCATCAATTCATCGGGCAAGAAGGTGGTTATGATGCTGCGCAGTTGTTTTTGCACGTCATGGGCGGTGCCTGTGGCGGAACACGACAAGGCATGTGTGACTTGCGCCATGACCGGCGCGGGAATTTCCGTGTCCAGATCATGCGTCGGGCGGGGCAATTTTCCGGGTGCTCCGGTCCGAAGGCGCGCGAAGGCAAGCACCTGAGAGCTGCGCAGAAACCTTGCCTCGGCCAGTGTGTCGGCGGCGCAGACATTGGCGGTCATCATAACATAGGGGCGTTTCAACTGCGCTGACGGCTGAAAGCTGCTGCGATAGACCGACAGCGCCTGTTCCAGCATCGCGGGCGCAAAATGCGACGCAAAGGCATAGGGCAGTCCCAGATAAGCGGCCAGTTGCGCCCCATACAGGCTGGACCCCAGCACCCAGACAGGAACATGCGTGCCCGTTCCGGGGATGGCGCGCACGGCGTCGGATTCGGACCTGTCGCTGAAATAATGGATAAGTTCCTGCACATCTTCGGGGAAGCTGTCTTGCGCGGCCAAATGGCGGCGCAAGGCCCGCGCGGTGGCCATATCGGTGCCGGGCGCGCGCCCCAGCCCCAGATCAATCCGCCCCGGATGCAGCGTGGCAAGTGTGCCAAACTGTTCGGCAATAACAAGCGGCGCGTGGTTGGGCAGCATGATCCCGCCAGCGCCTACGCGTATGGTGTGTGTGGCCGCCGCGACATGGCCAATCACCACAGCCGTTGCAGCACTGGCAATGCCGGGCATGTTATGATGTTCGGCCAGCCAGTAGCGATGATACCCGAAGGCTTCGGCAGCGCGCGCCAGATCGGCCGTCGCGCCAAGGGCGTCTGCGGTGGTTTTCCCTTCCGGGATGGGGGACAGGTCAAGAAGTGAATAATGTTGCATCGCAGCCTCCGTTGCAGGGCAGGTAAGCATCCTGCAGCGGCGCGCCAAGGGCATAGGTGCAAATCCCGCGCGATGATTTGCCCCGCCATGGTCCCATGGGGCACCCCATCACGCCCGGGCCGATACGCTGATCGTCCCGCCTGCCACCATGCCGCGCGCAGCCAAGGGTTTGTATCCCCCGCCCCCCCCCAAGGATGCCGTCGCGTGTCAGTCAAACGCCAGCGGAACGCCCAGCGGCTGGATTGCCCCATCGCTGAAATCAGGCCATTGCGCGGTCAGGGCCTCAGTCGTCCAGCCCCCCGATTGCGTGGCAATCCGTAGTTCCGCAGGGTGGGTCCACAGGGACAGGCGGTCCCCGCCAATGCCGATGCACTGCCCCGTTATACCCCGCGCCCTGTCCGAGGCCAGAAAAACAACCAGCGGTGCAATATCCTGCGCTGTGCCAATCCCGTGTCTGGCGCGCAGGTTGTCGGGCAGCGGTTCGCCGCGCTCCAATGCCGCGACATGGGGGGCAAGGGCGGGAATGGTGGCGGTCATGCGGGTTAATGCTGTGGGGATAATGGCGTTGACTGTCACCTTGTCGCGCGCCAGTTCCAGCGCGTGACTGCGCATCATGCCGACAATGCCGGCCTTGGCCGCTGCATAGGCCCCTTGACCGAAATTGCCCGACTGCCCTGCCGGTGACGCGGCATAGATCAGACTGCCGCCCCCCCCCTGCGCGCGAAACTGCCGCACTGCGGCGCGCGCGCATTGGAATGTGCCGCGCAGATGGGTGGCAATGACCAGATCGAAAGCGTCATCTTCGGTCTTCCATAAAACACTGTCGCGCAGCACACCGGCATTGGCAAACAGCCCGTCCAGCCGCCCGAAATGGTCTGCCGCCGCGCTGACACAGGTTTCTGCCGCCCCGTCGGTGCCGATGGCGGCCATCACCGCGACCGCTTGCCCGCCGTCCGCGCGTATGCTGTGGGCAACCGCGTGGGCAGCGTCCTTGTCCATGTCATTGACCACAACCGCCGCACCCGCCTGCGCAAGTGCCAGTGCTGTGGCGCGGCCAATGCCTTGCCCTGCGCCAGTCACGACAACCACTTTGCCATCCAGCCTGCAGTTGTCGGATTTACCGCCCATGATACACCGCCTTGCGTTTTTCGATGAAGGCGCGCGGCCCTTCGCGCGCGTCATCCGTGGCCATGACAACATCCTTGGCGCGGTCTTCCAGATCGAAGCCGTCATTTAACGTCAGCCCGCTGGCGGCGGTGACAGTGCGCTTGATTTCCCGCACCGCAATGGGCGCGTTTTCGGCAATGCGCTGGGCAATTTCCATCGCTGCGGGCATCAGGTCGTCACTGGGGACAATCCGGCTGACAAGCCCCGCCTGCAGCGCGGTTTCGGCGTCGATGGCCGCGCCGGTCAGCAACATTTCCATGGCCAGCGCATAGGGGATCTGGCGCGGCAGGCGCACCAGCGCGCCCGCAAAGGGAATGACCCCGCGCGCCGCTTCGGGCAGGGCAAAACGCGCATGGGGAACGGCCAGCCGAATATCGGTGCCCAGCAACATTTCCATCCCCCCCGCCATGCAGGGGCCATTGATGGCGGCAATCACGGGTTTGTTCATCTCAAACCCGCGAAAGGCAATGCGCGCATCCAGCCCGTCTTCATTCAGCAAACGGTGGTCCCAGTCGGTTTGGGGCGCGCGCGCGCCCGACAGCAGCGGCAAGGACAGCGCCAGATCACCACCCGAGCAAAACGCCTGTTCCCCGGCCCCTGTCAGAATAAGGCAGCGGATGGCGGGGTCTTCGGCGGCGTCGGCCAGCGTGTCGGCCAGACGGCAGATCAGTTCGGGGCTAAGGGCGTTGCGCGCTTCGGGGCGGTTCAGGGTCAGGACCAGCACCGCGCCATCGCGTCGTGTCAGCAAGGGGGAATGTGTCATCTGCGCACCGCCTGTATTGTGCCATCTGCAATGGCCGCCGCCGCCATGTCGCGCAGGGCGAATTTCTGGATTTTGCCATTTGCCGTCATGGGCATCTGGTCCACAAGGGAAATATATTTCGGCATCTTGTGGCGGGCCATGCGGCTTTTGCAAAACGCCTGCAGGTCGGTTTGCGTGGCCGTGCTGCCCTGTATGCCCACGACAAAGGCGAAGATCTCCTCGCCCAGTTCGGGGTCGGGGACACCCACGACCTGCGCCTGACTGACCATCGGGTGATCCAGCAGGCAGGTTTCTATTTCCACGGGATACACGTTTTCACCCCCGCGAATGATCATGTCCTTCAGCCGCCCGACAATGCGCAAATGGCCGCTGCCCTCCAGCACCGCCAGATCGCCGCTATGCAGCCAGCCGTCAGTGTCAATGGTTTCGGCGGTCTTGTCGGGCATGTCGAAATAGCCCGCCATGGTCAGATACCCGCGAATGCACAATTCGCCCGCTGTTCCGAAGGGCACAACTTCCCCTGTGTCGGGATCGAGGATGCGAATTTCCGTGTGCGGCAGGGGGGTTCCAGCCGTTTGCAGGCGCGTTTCAAGGGCGTCATCCGGCCATGTCTGGGTAATGACGGGGCTGCATTCGGTCATGCCCATGATGATCAGCGGCTCGCCGCCCGTCTGGTCGCGCATGCGGTGCATCAGGCTGGGGGGAATGCTGGTGCCGCCGGAAATGACGCGGCGCAGCGTGCGCAGGTCGGTGCGGGCGGCGTCAGGGTGTTCCAACATGCGCGTCATCATGGTGGGCACGGCGTTCAACAAGCTGGGGCGGTGGCGTTGCCACAGCGCCAGCATGCGCGCAGGGTCGAACGCATCCATTGTGACCAGACACCCGCCACAGGCCAGCATGGCCATCACATTGCACACGCACCCCGCCGTATGAAACAGCGGCATGGCCGACAGCATGACGTCATCATGGGTATATCCGCCGCGATCTGCCATCAGGCGGGCATTGTTCAGGGTGGAATAATGCGTCAGCATGGCGCCCTTGGGTTTGCCGGTGGTGCCGCTGGTATATTGAATTTGCGCCACATCGCGGGCCTGAACTGCGGCCTGACGGGTCTGGCGTGCGCTGTCGGGCACTGTGTCGCCCAAATTCAGCATATCCGCGAAGGGGCGCGCAAAACCGCCGCCGCCATGGCCAAGGCACACCAGATTGCGCAGCACCGGAAATTCCGCCTGCGCGGTGCGGTGCCCGTCTGTGACATTGGCCAGATCAGGCATCAGCGCCAGCAGATCTGCGCCAATATCCCCGCCGCGAAACTGCGGCGCGAAGATCAGCGCGCTGACACGGCCCTGCGCCAGCACATAGGCCAGCTCATCGCGCTTCAGCGCGGGGTTTACCGTCACCAGCACCGCGCCCACCTTCGCCAGCGCGTATTCCAGCATGACCCATTGCGCACAATTCGGGGCCATCAGCGCCACACGGTCCCCCGCCTGCACCCCCAGCGCCATCAGCCCGCGCGCGGCGCGGTCGGCATGGTCACGCAGCTGCGCATAGGTCCAATGGGTGGTCTGCGCCTGTGTCGCATCCTCCACGCACAGGGCCGGGCGTGGCCCGAACTGCGCCGCCTGCCGGTCCAGCATGTCGCCCAGCGTGATATCCAGCAGGGCAGGGCCGTCGGTCGTCGCGGGCCATATGGCGGGGTCGGGGGTCGGGATGGCGGGGGTCAGGGTCATTCTACGATGCTCCAGCTTGCGCCGAAAGAACGGCTGGACAAAAGATATATGTGATGTTATCGAATAGTTCGACATCAATCAATATGGTGCAGAACAATGCTGGCAAAATCTGTTTTGGTTCAACCTGATGGGGATGACGCGTCAGATGATGCGCTTGACCTGCAGCCGGAACTGGCCAGCAGCATCAACTTTCGTCTGCGCATGGCGCAAATTCTGGCCTACAAATCCTTTGAAGCCTGCACGCCTGACCATGGCGGCGCGGCGCGCTATCTGGGGCTTTTGTCCATTATCTGCGCAAATCCCGGCCAGCCGCAGCACCGCGTTGCGGAAGCTGTGGGTTTGCAGCGCTCCAGCCTTGTTCCCATTCTGGACCGGCTGGAAGCCAACGGAATTGTGGAACGCCGCCCGGTCGAAGGGGACCGGCGCAGCAATGCCGTATGGGCAACCAAACACGGCGAGGATGTGACCGCAGAACTGACCCGCAAGGCGCAGGCGGTGGAAGACCAGACCCTTGCAGGCTTCTCCGAGGATGAGGTGACGGCCCTTCTAAGTGCGCTGGACCGCGTTATTGCCAATCTGAAGCGGCTGTAACCCGTTCGGCCCGACATATGACCGGCGGGTATGCAACATGCCGCGCCGCTGACCAATTCATGCACCATCAGGGAGGATACAGCATGACTGCAAAATTATTGACAACAGGGGCTGCGCTTGGTCTGGCCATGGGCAGCGCCGTGACAGCGCAAGAAGTCACCCTGGCGCTGTCGCATTGGTTGCCGCCGGTGCATGAAGTGCACACTGACGGCATGACCGAATGGGCGGAATCGATCGCGGCCGCATCGGACGGGCGTATTCAGGTTGATCTGTATCCCGCCCAACAGCTTGGGTCTGCGCCGGACCATTACGACCTTGCGCGCGATGGCATTGTCGATATCGCTTTTGTCAATCCGGGCTATCAGGCGGGGCGTTTCCCGATTATTGCCGCGGGCGAGTTGCCGTTCCTTGTGTCCAATGGCACCACTGCCAACCGCGCCTTGCATGAATGGTATATGCAGCACGCCGCGCAGGAAATGCCGGATGTGCATGTCTGTCTGGTCAACCTGCATGATCCGGGCACGTTCCACGCCACACGCGGGCCCCTTGCAGAACCGGGGGATTATGCGGGCATGAATATTCGCCCCCCTCAGGGCACAATTGCGCGCATGATCAGCCTGATGGGCGCAAGCCCGGTGCAGGTGCCGGTCCCTGAAATGCGCGCGATCCTGTCATCAGGCGGCGCAGATGCGACTGTGTCGCCATGGCACAGCCTGTCGGTGTTCAACGTGGCCGATATTGTGACCCACCATCTGGACCTGCCGCTGTATTCGGTGACATTTGTTTACGCCATGAACCAGGGCGTCTATGACAGCCTGTCGCCCGAAAACCGCGACGTGATTGATGCGCATTGCACGCCGGAATGGTCCGAACGGATCAACGCGGCTTGGGCGGAACAGGAGTCGTCAGGCCGTGCGCGCCTTGTCGGTCAGGACGGGCATGTCTTCTACACCCCTGATGAGGGGCAGATGGCACAGTGGCAGGCATTGTCAGACCAGTTGCGCGAAGAATGGGCGCAAGCGGCGACGGCAGCCGGTCTTGCTGACCCACAGGCCGCGCTGGAGGATCTGACAGCACGCCTGCAGGCCGTGGGCGCGGCTTACGAATAAGCCATGATTGCGCGCGCCTGTGATACCGGCGCGCGCCAGCTTCTTTGCTGATAACACTGTTGGTGCCGGAATGATGCGTCTGCTTCATCTATACATGCGCGCTGTGGAACTTGTTGCGGCGGTCCTTCTGGGGGCTGTGACGTTGCTGGTCGTGGCGTCCACGCTGGGGCGGTATGTGTTCGCCCTGCCGGTGCCTGACAGTTTCGATTTTTCGCGCCTGCTGCTGGGGGCGTGTCTGGCATGGGGGTTTGCGGTGATCGGGTTGCGCGGCGGCCATGTGCAGGTGGACATTGTCGCCCAGACTGTCAGCCCCCGAATTCGTCAGGCGATTGATGCGCTGGCCTGGGCGTTTTTGCTGTGTTTTGCCATTCTTGTGGCGTGGAAAATGCTGGGGCGGGTGGACAGTGCGCGCCTGTCGGGGGAAACCACCTTTGACTTGCGCATCCCCATCTGGCCGTTTCTGGGCCTGATCTGGGCGGGAATCGCCGCCAGTGTGGTGACAATTTCCATCAAACTGGTGCGCATCATCACTGGCCATGAACAGGTGGACTCGTCCGAAGATATCGACTTCAAAGAGGTGACCCGTGGCCTACGCTGATATTATTGCCATCAGCGGGTTTGCCGCGCTGTTTGCCATGCTGTTGCTGCGCGTTCCTGTGGGCGTGGCGCTGGCATTGGTGGGCGTGGGCGGGTTTGCCGCCATTCGCGGCTGGACGCCCGCGTTGAACCTGCTGGCCACATCGCCCATTCGCGTGCTGACGGATTTTCACCTGAGCCTTGTGGTGTTTTTCATCCTGATGGGGGCACTTGCCACCAATTCCGGCCTAAGCCGCGAAGTGTTCCGCGCCGCCAGCGCGTGGTTTGGCCCGTTGCGCGGCGGCGTTGCCATGTCCACAGTGGTGGCCTGTGGTGGGTTTGCCGCCATATCGGGCAGTTCGGTGGCCACGGCAGCCACCATGACGCGCGTGGCCCTGCCCGAAATGCGCCGCTATGGCTACCGCGAGGATATGGCCACCGGTGTGATTGCGGCAGGCGGCACGCTGGGCATTATGATTCCGCCGTCGGTGGTGATGGTGATTTATGCGTTCATTACCGAAACTGATGTCAGCCAGTTGTTTATCGCGGGCATCATTCCCGGACTGATGGCGATTGTGCTGTATATGCTGACCATTCGCATTGCCTATGGGCGGGGCCTGCCGGATGGACAGCCCTTTGTGCTGCGCGAAGCGGTGGCGTCGCTTGCCGGGGTCTGGGCGGTCCTGCTGTTGTTTGCCGCCGTGATCGGGGCCATCTATCTGGGTGTCGCCACCCCCACCGAGGCATCGGCCCTGGGCGCCATCGCTACACTGGCCATCGGGGTTGCGCGCGGGCAGTTGAACACCGACAAGATTGTGCGGTCATTGGTGGAAACCCTGCGCATTTCAGTGTCCATTTTCACAGTGCTGATCGGGGCAGTGCTGTTTGGCTATTTTCTGGCCATCACACGATCGCCGCAAAAGCTGACAGCGTGGCTTGTCAGTCTGGACATGTCCGCGCATGGCACGCTGGCGCTGATCCTGATTGCGTTTGTCATCGCGGGGTGCATTCTGGACACGATGGCCATGATCCTTTTGTTGGTGCCCATCGTGTTTCCGGTGGTCATGCATCTGGGGTTTGATCCGATATGGTTTGGCGTCATCATTGTGATGGTTGCAGAGCTGGGCATGATTACCCCGCCCATGGGGATCAATGTTTTTGTCATCAATACGCTGGCCAAAGGGGTGCGGCTGACAACCATATTCCGCGGTGTATTCCCTTTTGTCGTGACTGACGTGATCCGGCTGATCCTGCTGATCCTGTTCCCGGCGCTGGTGCTGTTTTTGCCCAATACAATGTAGCGGGCGCCGCGGGGATTTATGGCGTGATCCGCCAGCCGGTGGCCGCCTGCAGTTCGTCCAGAAGATCGGTCTTGCGCAGTGGTTTTCCCAAAAACCCTTGATAGCCGCGCTCCATGTAATCGGCTTTGCGCCCGTCCATGACATTGGCGGTCAGGGCGATGACGGGCACCTGTGCCACCCGACCGGGCAGGTTGCGCAGCGCCTGCAGTGTTTCGGGGCCATTCAGAACCGGCATTTGCATGTCCAGAAAAACAAGGTCGACCGTTTCGCGGGACAGGATGTCCAGCCCCTCGCGGCCATTTTCGGCTTCCAGACAGGTCAGGCCCAGCGGGCGCAGCATGCCAAGAACCACACGCCGGTTGATGCGGCTGTCATCAATCACCAGAATGGTGCGATCCTTCAACAGGTCATGGACAGGCCCCGCTTCGGTCGGCCCCTGTTCGTCGGTGGTGGGGGGGGCGGCCTGCGCAGTGAAGGTCAGCACAAATCTGGACCCCTTGCCCGGGCAGGAGGTCAGCGTGATGTCGCCCCCCATCAATTGCGCCAGCTTGCGTGAAATGGCCAGCCCCAACCCCGTGCCGCCATAGGTGCGCGCGATGGTGGCGTCTGCCTGTTCAAAGGGTTTGAACAGGCGCTGTTGCACCTCGGGGGCGATGCCCAGCCCCGTATCCTCCACGCTAAGGGCGATGGTCCAGCCGGGCCCCGCCGCTACTGCCGACAGCGAAACTGTAACGCGCCCGGCGGGCGTGAATTTGATGGCGTTCGATACCAGATTGGCCAGACACTGCCGGACCCTGACAGAATCGAAAATGGCATGCTCGGGCACGCCTTCGTCCACCAAAAAGACCAGATCAAGCCCCGCTTCGGCGGCGCGCCCCCCAAACAGCTGCACCGTATCGCGCGACAGTTTCACCAGCGGCTGGCGCGTCGGATCAAGTGAGATTTCGCCAACTTCAATTTTTGACAGGTCCAGAACATCCGCGATGATGCCCATCAGCAACTCGCCCGACTCCCCGATCATGCGCAGGGCTTCGCGCTGTTCTGCCGTCAGGTCGGTGGATTCCAGCACTTGCGCCATTCCCAGCACGCCATTCAGCGGGGTGCGGATTTCATGGCTCATATTCGCCAGAAATTCGGTCTTGGCGCGGTTGGCCACATCCGCAGCCATCAAGGCGCGGCGCAATTCGGATTTGACGGCCAGTATCCGTTCAACAAGCGAATACCCGAACAGCACTGCAGGCGTGGCCACCGCAGCGGCAACAATGGCCGCCGCCGATACTGCTGCGCCAAACACACCCGGCTTCGTGGCTGCGGGCACAATGATTGAAAACACCTGCCATAACACCGCCATAAGCAGCGTACTTGCAAAAATGATCGCAAGGATCAGGCCAAGGTTAAACCGCCAAGGATTGCTGCGTTCTGCATGCTGCAGAAAATCCTCGAACAACAGGAACAAGCGCTTGCGAAGTCTTCTAAAGGCGCGCATGGCACACTGTCCCCCGGCACAGTCACACTCCACATATGCGGTTTTGGACAAAAAGGCCGCTAAAACAAGTAGCGTCCCGGAAAAACGCACGTCCTTAAGCAATTTCGCCTAATCCGGGGCGTTTATCAACCACTTCATGCGCATAATGGCGCTGCATTTAGATACATTCATACCTATTAATGCCGAATTAAGCTTGCGGGGCGACGGGCGCAGGTCCAACGCAGGCGGGGTGCTGCGCTGCGGCCCATAATAGTGTCGCCGAAGGCCAATAGCGTTGCAAAGGCAATTTACCCTGCCTGTCCGGTGCCATAGGGTGTGTATCGAACCCCATCCCTTGGGCCGTGTGCATGAAGGTTTCGCAATGTCATCATCTGCCGAACACCAAAAGAAGGAGCTTCCATGAAAGTCGCCGTTTACCTGCCCGCAGCAGATAAAATTCAATGGTGGGTCGACATGCTGTCAGGGCTTTTGCCCGGTTGGGATGTGGCGTCCCTTGAGGATGTGGTCGATCCGGGCAGCATTGACTATGCCGTTGTGTGGCGTCCGCGCAGTGGTGATCTGGCACGCTTTCCCAATTTGCGGGCGATTGTGTCAATCGGGGCGGGCATTGACCATGTGCTGGCCGACACGGGATTGCCCGCGCAGGTGCCCATTATCCGCACTGTGGGATCGGACCTGACGCAACGAATGCGGGAATATGTGGCCTTGCATGTTTTGCGCCATCACCGTGACATGCCGCGCCAGTTGCGCGCGCAGTCCGAACGCGACTGGCATGCCATTGTGGTGCCAGTGGCGCCGCACCGCACAATAGGCGTCATGGGGTTGGGAAATCTTGGGATGGCGGCGGCGCAAACACTGGCCGGGCTGGGGTTTGCAACCCGTGGCTGGGCCAGATCGCCCAAGGTCATTGAAGGGGTGGACTGCCATTCCGGGCCGGACGGGTTTGCACGGTTTCTGGACGGGTGCGAAATTCTGGTCAACCTGCTGCCGCTGACGGACGCCACGCGCGGCATCATGGACGCGGCCCTGTTTGAACGCCTGCCGCAGGGGGCGTGCGTGATCAATTGCGCGCGCGGGCCGCATCTGGTGGATGATGATCTGCTGGCCGCGCTGGACCGCGGGCATATCAAACAGGCCACGCTGGATGTCTTTCATCAAGAACCCTTGCCGCAGGATCATCCGTTCTGGACCCATCCGGCCATTACTGTGACCCCGCATGTGGCTTCGCAGATTGATGCGGCGACGGGCGGGCGGATCATTGCCGCCAACCTGCTTGAATTCGCCCAAAGCGGCACCTGCAAGGATGTCGCGGACGCGGCGCGGGGGTATTAGTGCATGTTGCTCAAAAGTGGGAACCGGTTTTGAGCTTCTCGAACATGCGCAGTCAATAACTTAGAATATGTCTCGTGAATGCGAATGAACGTGACATGTTCTAAGGCAGGGTGCGGAAAACCGGATAGCGGTTTTCCGTCCCCTGACCCCGTGGGGTCAGATATTGAACGCCACGCCCGCTTCGGCCTGTCCCCCGCCAAGCGCGGATACGGTCCCATCCGCGCGCCAGCAGGCGGCCCCCGTCATCACACCATCCGCCCCGAAGGCAATGGCGTTCATTCCCCCGCCGATATGGGGCACCACACGCACATCATGCCCCTTGGCGCGCAACGCCTCTGCATGGTGGGCATAGCCCGGCTCAAGCTCAAGATGTGCGCCTTCGGTCCACAGGCGCGGCGCCTCGACGGCTTGTTGCGGGGTCATGTTGTGGTCAATCAGGTTGACGATGGCCTGCATCGCGGATGGAAATATCCGCAGTGCGCCCGGCAAGCCCAGTGCGAAACGCGGCGCGTTGTCGCGCAGCACGATCATGGGTGCCATGGATGTGGGCACCCGTTTTCCCGGCGCGATCGACAGTGCCTTGCCGGGGTGCGGGTCGAAATTATACATGTAGTTGTTCGGGATGAACCCGGCATCGGGCACCATGACGCGCGCGCCAAACAGCCCGTTGATGGTGTGTGTGGCCGATACGATGGTGCCGGACGCATCGGCAACGGTAATATGTGTGGTGGACTGGCTTTCATACCCGCCAGCGGGCAGCGGTGTTGCCCCGCCAGTGTCGCGCAGGCGCGCAATGCACGCCCGGGCGTAGTCTTTGGAAATCAGCCGGTCCACCGGAATATCCACAAAATCCGGGTCGCCTGACGCTGCGCGCCGGTCTTCAAACCCCACACGGATGACTTCGGCCAGCAGGTGCAGGCGTTCGGTCGTGTCATAGCCCATGGCAGCCATGTCAAAGCGTTCCAGCATGTTCAGCATCTGCGCCACATGCACCCCTGATGATGCGGGCGGTGGCGGGCCTGCAATGTCAAACCCGCGATAGCGCCCGAAAATCGCGTCGCGTTCACGTACTGTGTAGCGCTGCAAATCGTCCAGCGACAGGTGCCCGTCATCGCCCAGCCGGTCAATCAGCGCCTGCCCCAGCGCACCGCCATGCAGCGCGCCCGCCCCCTCGCGGGCAATCAGGCGCAGGCTGTCGGCATATTCGGGTTGGACCAGCATTTGTCCGGCTTGCAGCGGCTGGCCATCTGGCAGGAACTTCGCTGCAATCACGGGGTCTTGCGCCAGATCATCCACATGAAGCGCGATGTTGCGGCTAAGATATCCGGTGGCGCGAAACCCGTTGGCCGCCAGCCGGATGGCAGGCGCAATCACATCGGAAAACGGCAAAACCCCATGTTTTTGGTGCATGCTGCACCACCCGGCCAGATTTCCGGGCACAGCCACTGACGACGGGCCGACAAGATTGCGCCGCCCTTCGGTTTCCATGTAATCGGGCAGGCGGTCGGACAGGGGGCGGAACATGTCGGGTTTGGCCGCAGCGCCCGCATGTGATATGCAGTCAAACACCACATGCGCGCCATTGGCCAGCCGCAGATGCGCAAGCCCCCCGCCCGCGATTCCCACCATCATGGGTTCGACCACTGTCAGCGCCAGCAGGGCCGCAACGGCGGCATCCACGGCATTACCGCCTGCGGCCAGCATTTCATGCCCGGCCACTGACCCAAGCGGATGGTTTGTCACCACAACCCCGCCCTGACCGCTTGCAGGCGCTTTGCGACACAGAAACGGCAGCGCGGGCGATGGCGTGGCTTGGGTCATGACGTGTGGTCCTTCTTGCGGGGGGCAATGCCCTTAGTCATCGGGGATAAGGGGTATATGAGTTTCAAGTTCAGCAACAAAGGCGCGCGCCGCTGCGGTCATGGGGCGGCGTGCCGGTTCCAGCAAATACAGGCTGCGCCACAAATCCAGCCCCGCCACCGGAACGAAGCAAATCTGCGGATCACGAAACAGCATCACGGCATTGCGCGGCAAAAGCGCGACCCCTAGCCCGGCGCGGATCATGCAAAGCTGCGCAATTGTGGAATGGGCCTGCAAGCGTGGTGTCAGAAAGTCATCTGGTATCGCTGCGCATCCTTTCAGCAGGTGCTGTGTGCCAGTGTTCGGGTCAAGCCCGATCAGCATACTGGCATCCAGATCGTCCAGTGTCACGGTGTCTTTGGCCGCCAGCGGGTGATCTGCACAACAGGCAAGCCCGACAGGGTCATGCAAGATGGCCCGTTGGCGCAGGTCGGGCGAATGCTGTGCCCGCCCCGCAACGGCCAGATCAAGCCTGCCATCCGACACCATATGCGCCAGCGTTTCTGCGATGTCGTCATGCAATCTGCAGCGCAGGCCCGGCCGGTTGTTCAGGAATTCCTGCAGAACCGGCACCAGAATATCGGAAATTGCGGACGGGGACGCGCCCAACAGCAGCGTGCCATCTTCCAGCCCGGCGCTTTGGCGCAACCGGCTTACGGCGCGGTCCATGCCGTTCAGCAGGGGGTGGGTGTCGCGCAGGAAATCCTGTCCAAGGGGCGTAATGGCGGGGGGGCGGGTGCGGCGGTCGAACAGGGGCGCGCCAATGCTTGCTTCAAGCTGCCGCACCAGTTCCGACAGGGCCGAAGGCACCACACTTAACCGCGCAGCGGCAGCGCTGAACGACCCTTCTTCTGCCACGGCATGAAGCGCGCGCAGATGGCGCAGATTTAAGTTTATATTTTCTGATTCAAGCTTCATTTATTTCAGATAATATGACAATATTGCCTGCATATCAATCGAATCTGCATTCGGGATGGTCCGGGTTTGGACCGCGCCTTTGGCCCCCGCCCGACGCATTTGCAACATACCTTTTGCACGATACCCGGACGCCCTGCGCGCCGTTTTCTTCGCGGTCCTGACCACGATATCCAAACCGGGCAGGGGCCAGATTGCTTTCAAACAAGGTGAAAGATGCGCTATGAACGATGAACGACCCATCATGTTGCTGACCGGGGCCAGCCGGGGAATTGGGCATGCCACAGTCAAACTGTTTCAGGAAAACGGCTGGCGCATTCTGACTGTGTCGCGCCAGCCCTTCTCGCCCGACTGCGCCTGGCCCGAGGCGCGTGAAAACCACATTCAGGCCGATCTGGCAGAGCTTGGCAGCATTGACGCGCTGGCGCAGGATGTGCGCGCGCGGTTGCCGCAGGGCAGGCTGCACGCCTTGGTCAACAATGCAGGTATCTCGCCCAAAGGGGCCGACAACGCACGCCTTGGGCTTGTGGACACGCAAGCCGATGTCTGGACGCAGGTGTTGAACGTCAATCTTGTGTCAACCGCACTACTGGCGCGTGCCCTGCTGCCCGAACTGGAACGCGCGGGCGGGTCCATTGTCAATGTCACCTCAATTGCGGGGTCGCGCGTGCATCCGTTTGCGGGTGTCGCCTATGCTGCATCCAAGGCCGCACTGGCCGCATTGACGCGCGAAATGGCGCATGAATTCGGGCGCAGGGGGGTGCGGGCGAATGCCATTGCACCGGGGGAAATCGAAACCTCCATGTTGTCGCCGGGCACCGAGGATTTGATCGCTGCCGAAGTGCCCATGGGCCGGCTGGGGGACGCATCGGAAGTGGCCTCAACAATTCACTTCCTTTGCACCGCCGCTTCATCTTACATCAACGGGGCTGAGATTCACATAAACGGGGGGCAGCACGTCTAAAGCAGGTTGCGCAAAAGTGGGAACCGGTTTTGCGCTTCTCGAACCTGCGCAATCAATAAGTTGGAGTATGTGGCGTGAATGCGAATGAACGCGACATACTCCAAAGGACTTCAGGTCACGCATTGCCCCCGCTTCGCGCCGGACGTTCGCTGGAAAGGCACATAAATGATACGATTGAGAGCGTTGCGCGCCTTCATACTTGTCGCCGAACTGGAAAGCTTTCGAAAAGCGGCGGCCCATCTGAACACCACACAACCCGCAATTTCAGCGCGCATACGCGGGTTGGAAGATGATTTTGGCCGCAAATTGCTGCACCGCGAAGCACGGCGCGTGCGCGTCACGCGCGACGGGCTGGAAGTGCTGCGCTATGCCAAGCCGATTGTGGAACTGACCGACCGCCTGCATTCGATATTCGAGGCAGAACCCCGCATCACTGGCACTGTGCGCATCGGGGCGATTGATACCATCATTTCCAGCTGGCTGGTGGATCTGTTTGAACGCCTGCAAACCGAACACCCCGGCGTCACATTCGAGGTGCGCGCCGACACGTCGCTGCGCCTGATTGATGACCTGAAAAACGGCGAAATCGACATCGCGCTTGTCATGGGCCCAGTGGATGAGGAAGGCATTGAAAATGTGGGTATCGGCACCTTTCCCATGGCATGGGTCGCCAATCCGCGCCGGTTTCGTTTTGACAGCGAAATTGATGTGACAGAACTGGCTGATTATCCGATCATCTCTTACCCGCGCGGGTCAAAACCCTACCGTATGATTGACCGCACCCTGGTGGGCACCAGCGCGCGCACCCTGCAGCTAAGCTGTTCAAATTCCTTGTCGACCCTGATCCGGCTTGCTGCGGACGGGTTCGGGGTTGCGGCCATTCCGCCTGTGATGATCGAACGGGAACTGGCGGAAGGAACGCTGAAGGTGATCCCGGTCCAACAGGAATTCCCCGCGCTTGAATGTCACGCTGTGTATTACACGGCATCGGGGTCCGCTGCGCCCGGTGTCATCGCCACAATGGCCCGAGAGGAGGCGGGCCGCTTCTGGGCCCGCCACGGGATGGCGCTGTAATCAGGCGGGTGCCAGATTGCCTTCGACCATCTTGCGCGCGCCCGAAAGGTCCGCAAGTTTTTCGCCTGCGTGAATTTTTGCCAGCAGGCCGATTTCACGTTCCTGCATGCCAAGCGCGCGTTCGGCCACCGCATCAACCTGATGGGGTTTCAGGACAATGACGCCACTTTCGTCACACAAAACCGCGTCGCCGGGTTCCACCGACTGCCCGCCTACCGACACGGGAATATTCATCCCCCCGCCCAGGCCCAGCAATTTGGTTGTGATGGGCGCGGGGCCACGGCACCACATGGGCATGTCCTGCGCGCGGATTTCTTCAAAATCTGTGGCGGGACCGTCAATGACTGCGGCCAGCACACCGGCCTGTTTGGCGGCATGCGTGACCACACCGCCCCAGCAGGCATGCTTGTCGTCGCCCGCGCGGTCAATGATCAGGATGTCACCGGGGCGCGCAATGCTGACAGCATAGTGCAGCAAGGCCGAATCCGGTCCTGCCAGCCGCAGGGTTACCGCCGTTCCCGCAATGCGCTTGCCCGGCAGCACGGCGCGGATTTCGCGGTCCAAAAAGACATCATGCAGAAAATGGCCGATAGTCGCGGTTTCGCATTTCGCAAGTTTTTCCGCCATTTCCGTGGAAATTTGCTGCGGCATATCCTTGACTGTATACATGGTTTGTTTTCCTTTATTGGGGTAATCAGGCCGGAACGGGCTGCGCGGTCGGGGTTTTGCCCAAACGGTGATGGCGCATGACCGGCATTTTGGCGCGCACGTCATCGGCATAGGACGGGTCAATGGTGGCAGTGATGAACCCCACCTTGTCGGGCGCTTTGGCCACAACAGTGCCCCAGGGGTCCACGACGATGGACCGCCCGTAGCAGACCTTGCTGCCGCCGTCGTGGTCGAACACCTGCCCGGTGGCCACCACCCAGGATTGTGTTTCAATCGCGCGCGCCTTGATCAGGGTTTCCCAATGGTCCTTGCCGGTCATCATTGTGAAGGCGGCGGGCAGAAAGATGACCTTTGCCCCTTGGTCGCGCAGCGCGCGGAACAATTCCGGGAACCGCATGTCATAGCAGATGGACAGCCCTGCTATGGTGTCCCCGATCTGGCAGGTCACCACATCCGATCCCGCCTTCATGGAATCCGATTCCCGGTAGGAAATGCCGCCGGGCACGTCCACGTCAAACAGGTGTATCTTGCGGTATTGCGCAATGATGTCGCCCTGTGGATTGAACACCAGTGTCGTATTGAAGCACTTCCCGTCCGCGCGTTCCGCAATACTGCCGCCATGAACATAGATGCCGTGTTTGCGCGCCAGTCCGGCCATCATCTGGCAGGCTTCGCCATCGGGGATTGTTTCGGAATTTCCGTATTGCACGTCGAAATTGCCAGTCATGGATGTCCAGGTTTCGGGCAAGCTGACAATATCGGGGCGGTCTTGCGCGACGGCGGCCTCAATCAGGTCGCGGGCCACGCGCAGGTTTTCGGCCTTGTCGTCGCGCGTGTTCATCTGGATCAGGGATACTTTCAAGATATTACTCCATAGTCGGTTGAGAAGGCAGGTGTGGCCCTAGCGCGCGCCAAGCACCGTATCGGGCAGCCACAGCGCGATCTGGGGCACTGCGGCCAGCAGCGTCAGAACGATCAGCAGCGGGATGAAGAAGGGCAGCACTGCGCGCACCACATGTTCCACCGGAATTTCGGCAATGCGGGCGACAATATACAGGCCAATGCCCATGGGCGGGGTCGCAAGGCCCAGGATCAGGCCCATCTGCATGACAATTCCGAAATGGATGCGGTCAATCCCGTAAGCATCCACCAATGGCAGCAGGATCGGCACCAGCAACAGCTTGGCGGTTACCCCGTCGATGAAACAGCCCACCACCAGCACAATCCCGACCACGGCCATCAGAAACAGGAAGGGCTGGTCAATCAGCCCCGGCACTGCGGCAGCAATATCTTGCGGGATGCGTTCCACCGCCAGCAGCCAGCCCATACCATTGGCAAACCCGATGATGATCATGATCATCGCGGTAATCAGCATGGTGTCACTTATGGCCGACCAGATCGCGGAAAAGCGGAAACTGCCATAGAACAGCGACAACAGCAGCGTATAGCCACAGGCCAGAATGCCTGCCTCGGCTGCGGTGGTGGTGCCGGTCAGAATACCCGCCATGATGATGCCGGGCGCGGCCAGCGGCGGCGTGCCTTTCAGGATGCAGGTCCAGATCTCGCGCCCGGTGGCCTTGGGTTGGGTGGGCAGGTCCACAACCGAGGCATAGATGCGGTTATAGATCATCAGCGCCACTGCAATCAGGATTGCAGGCCCGATACCGGCCAGAAACATGCGCGCCACCGACACATTGGCCAGAAACGCATACACAACCAGCGGAACAGATGGCGGAATGAACGGGGCCAGAATGGCCGATACTGTCGTAATCGCCGCCGAGAAGGACGCCGTGTAGCCCCGCTCGCGCATGGCGCGAATTTCCACCACGCCCAGCCCTGCGATATCGGCCACTGCGGCGCCTGTGCCGCCCGCCATCAAGACCGACGCCAGCACATTGACCTGTGCCAGACCGGCCTTGAAATGGCCAATCAGGGCGTTGGCCATGTTGAACAGGCGTTCTGTCAGGCCAACGGCATTCATCAGGTTGCCTGCCAGCACGAAAAACGGAATGGCCAGCAGCGAGGAATTGTTGACCCCTTCCTGAACGCGCATGGGAATAATCCACAAGGTGGTGTCATACCCCGCCGCAATCAGGGACCCCAACACCGAGATGCCTATGGCCATGGTAATGGGAACCCGAAGCGCCAGAAGCACAAGGAAACCCACAAACAACAAGATTGCGGTCATTGCACACCCCCCGGCACATTTGCAGACACCTGCGCGCCTTCATCCGGCGGGCCATTGATCAAACGCTCAAACGTGTCGCGCAGGAAATCCAGCAAAATCAGGCTACAAGACGCGTAGAACGGCACCGAAAGCCAGTAGCGCTGCAGGCCGACATAATCCATATTGCCCACCTGACGCGGCAGCAGCGTTTGCGCCTGCCACAAGATGATGCCCATCAGCGTCATGATGACAAGGTTGGTCAGGATGGTGACGGCGTTTTGCGCCCGCAACGGCAACAGCCGGTATACGATGTCCACCTTGATATCCCGGTTGCGGCGGTAAATCACATAAAACCCCAGAAATACCATCCAGACAAACAAAACAGTTGTCCAGGGGAACACCCAGATCAGCCCCCGTTCCCACAGGAAACGGGACCCGATATTTGCGATATTGATGAAAAGGATGACGATCAGGGCACCGTTGGCGCCGACGAAGAAAACCTTCTCCGTCAGCCCCAGAAAGCGGTCCAGCAGGTGCAACATGGTGCGGCTGCTATTCGCGTGTTTCGTTTACAGCATCCAAAAACCCTTCGGGCAGGGTTCCGGCCGCGTCCATTGCCGCATACATTTCGGCCATGCGGGCAACAAACGGCGCGGTGTCCAGTTCGCTGAATGTCGCGCCTTCGCCTTTCATGCGTTCAATCGCTTCGTCCGCGATTTCGCCCATAACGCGCGCGGATTCCTGCGCCACCGCGTCATATGCATCCAGCAAATGTGCTTGCATATCCTCGTCCAATTGGTTCCACGAAACGGCACTCATCATGAAGGCCATGCCCTGCTCATATTCGTCATGGCGCAGGATATGGGGCGCAACTTCGTGAAACCGCATGGATTCCACCAAGGCGATAGGGCTGTTCACGGCCTCGACAATGCCGCGCCCGATGGATTCATAGGTTTCGGTCCAGGCCAGTGTGCGCACCTCGGCGCCCAGATGGCGCCAGCTTTCGGCGGCCAGTTCATCAGGGTGCATGCGTAGCCGCATACCGTCCATTTCTTCCAGTGTCTCAAACGGGCGCGAGGCCAGCATCACGCGGTAGGGGCCGCGCACAAAGGCTGTGGAATCGCCCAGAACGACAATCCCGGCCTCATCCTCTACGCGGCCCAGCCAGCCCTGCACCATGTCCGACGCCATGAAGCGCGACCAGTGGTCGCGGTCATCAAACAAAAATGGCGCCGAGGTGAACTGCATCTCGGGGACCCATTTCTGAAGGTAGCTTATGCCTTCAGGGTAAATATGGATGGTGCCCAACTGGATTTGTTCCAGCACCGCATCATCCGATCCCAGTTGTTCGCTGGGATAAACTTCGACGTTCAGCGCGCCGCCGGTGCGTTCTGCCACCTCGTCAGCGAACATCTGGAACAAGCGCCCTTCGATAGATTCCGGCGGCATCTTATGCGACATCCGCCATGTCTGTGCGACCAGCGCGCTTGATGCGGTCAGGCCGATCGTCACTGCGGCAGCGCCGCTAACCCACTTCGAAACTGTTATTTTCATTGGAAGCCTCCACTGTAGGAACGTCCATCAAGCTAGGCAGGAAGTGGATTTGGAATCAAATCTTCATTTTTGTGCCTATCCGATAAGAATAATTTATCGTGCCGCGTTTGCCTGAAGTTTGCGCAATGGGGGGCGCGCGCGCATGCGCGCCACGGCAGGGGACGGCCCTTGACATGTTGCGGCAGGGCGCGTCATCTTTCAGCATATCCTTGTTGTTCTTCTTTGGCGGTCCCTCATCCCATGCATCCGTGCCAGACCTGCCCTTTGCGCAAGCATGACCTGTTCACGCCCTTCAGCCCTGAGGACCTGACATTCATGATGCAATTCCGCGACGCCGAGGTGACATTGGCCCCCGGTGCGGCGCTGTATCATGAAGGCGATGAAACAGATTATTTTTTCACCGCACGCGAAGGGCAGGGGGCACGGTTCAAACACCTGCCCAATGGCGAACGGCAATTGGTGAATTTCATCTTTCCCGGTGACATGGTGGGGTTTCAGGCCATGTTGGCAGACGGGGCCGCAACCTCCGCACTTGCGGCAAGCCCGATGGTGCTGTGCCGCTTTCACAAGCGCAAACTGCCTGATCTGTTTCGCAATAACCCCTCGCGCGCCTATGCCCTGACATGGATTGCCGCCGTTGAGGAGCATTTCCTCAATGAGATGATTGCAACCTTGGGACAGCGCAGCGCCCAACAGCGCATGGCATGGGCGCTGCTGAAAATTCACCGGCGGCTGGCCGCCGTTGGGCTTGCGCCGAACGGGCGGGCGCAATTCCCCTTCACGCAACGCGATCTGGCCGATGCGCTGGGGTTGTCACTTGTCCATACCAACAAAACGCTTGCGCGCCTGCGCCCATGGGTGAGCTGGGAAAACGGCCTGTTGCAGATCCTTGATGCAAAAGCCCTGTCCGCACTTGCGATGGCCGATACCCTGACGCCGCCGCAACGCCCGCTGCTATGACTTGCGCGCGAAATACGCCACAAGGTGTTGCAGATCCGTCGTAAAGAAGGGCAGGCCCAGCACCGGATAGCGCGACCTGTTCGCAGAGTGCGAACAAGGTGACCCATCCAGCAAGATGACGTGCGCCCTGTGCTGTTCAAGCACCCCGCGCAAAGGGCTTTGCGAAAAGGCATCCGGCGATAGTTGCACCACCGCAAGGCGCAACGCCGCCCCTTGCGCGTGTTCCGACATCAGGGCAAGCGCTTCTGCCTCGGTAGTGGCGATCAGGGGGGTGCCGAACCCCAGGTGTTGCAGGGTTGTGGAAACATCCTTCGCCACAATCGAAAAATTCACAAAGACAAGAAATGTCCCATCCATAGCGTCATGCACCTTGCTGTTCCAAAGGCAGCATTTGCACAGATATCGCAACCGCAGGCTATAAACTGTGACATAGCATGGCGGGCCTTGCATTTTTTCGCCATCGCGCCCATTCAGGGGCTGTGACCCAGTCCTTAGACCCCCCTTCCCATTCTGTGACGGCCCTTGGTTGGTCGGCGTTTTTTGACGACCAGCTGACACCCGATGATGCTGGCCTTGCGCGTATGCGCATTGCAACGGTCCATCGCGCCAGAATGACTGCGATTTCACCACAAGGGCCAGTGCGCCTGACACTGCCCCCCCGCGCCAACACGGCTGACTATGCCGTGGGCGACTGGGTTCTGGTCCAGCCCGATGCGCCGGTATTGGTGCGCAGGCTGGACCGCAAGGCCCTGCTGCAACGGCGCACCGAAGGCGGGCGCATGCCGCAATTGATTGCGGCCAATGTGGACACGCTTTTCATTGTGACATCGTGCAATGATGACCTGAACCCGGCCCGGCTGGAACGGTATCTGGCCCTTGCGAATGAGGCGGGCGCAACGCCTGTCATTGTCCTGACCAAGGCCGATCAGGTCGAAGATACCGCGCCTTACCGCGCGCAGGTGGCCAGTTTGCAGCGCGGCTTGGCAGTTGTGGCGCTGGACGCCACTGCACCAGATGCGGCCCTGACGCTGGCGCCGTGGTGCGGTGCCGGTCAGACCGTTGCCCTTGTCGGGTCGTCCGGTGTTGGCAAATCATCGCTTCTGAACACGCTGGCGGGAAAATCCCCCGAACAGGCGCAGGCGACCGGAAGCATTCGTGAAGCTGACGCCAAGGGCCGCCACACAACAACATCGCGGTCCCTGCACCGCGTTGTGGGCGGCGGTTGGGTGATTGACACCCCCGGCATGCGCACCCTTCATGTCAGTGACAGTGCCGCAGGGCTGGAACAGTTGTTTGCCGAAATCACCGAACTTGCGCCTATGTGCCGCTTTCGGGACTGCACCCATGCCCATGAACCGGGATGCGCCGTGCAAGCGGCGCTGGCCGAAGGGGGGCTTGACCCCGCGCGCGTGGACCGGTGGCGCAAGCTTCTGCAGGAAAATCAGGCCAACACCCCTGTGCAGTCCGGCCCGCGCGGCAACAGGATAACCAAACCCCCCGGCACCGGCCCCGGTGGCAAGCGCCGCTGACGGCGCGCGCGTTTCCCGCCCCGCGGGGCCTTATCGGCCAAACTGCCCCCGCGCTGCTTTGGTCTGGTGGGGGGGGCTGCAACACCCAAGGCCGGCTTACGGGTCTGTGTCATGCAAAACGGCAGGTTCCAGCCCCAGCGCGGCAAGCGCTGACAGGCCGCATGGCCCGGCCAGAACGGTGGTGAAGGTCGGGTTGGCGGGCGGCGGCGGGGCGGTCGGGTCCTGCTCCGAGGCAAGCCATGCCCCCGGCGGCACGTCCGCTTGCAGCCCCGATGCCACGCGATACAGATTGCCGTGACGATCCACCCATAACGGGGATTCGGCGCTGGTCAGTTCGGGGGGGTGGTTTGCCGGTTCTGCAACGGTCACTCTGAACATGTGGGCGGTCCTTTTGGGTTTGGGGTTGGGTCAGATGGTCAATGCAGCCTTGCTGGCCAGCCATGTCTGCAGGGTCATGCGTTCGGTCCCCGACAGCGCACGCGGAATCAGCGCCCCTGCATAGAACCGCCCGCTGGAATAGGCATTGCCCGCGCTGAAAACATGCGTCAGGCCGACAAGCGGCGAAAAGCTGCCCGCCGTTGTGTTGATCGTCGCAGCTTGCCCGTTGCGCCAGGCGTCCGGCGCTGCGGCCCCGTCGACGCGCACCATATCCACCTGCCGCCCCGCCACGGATGGCGTGGAAAAATCCACCTGATTGGCAGTGCTTTCGTTGCGCCAGCGCAGCCCGCTGGACACGGTTTTGGTAAAGCGCCCGATGCCGCCGAAAATGATCCCCTCATTCGGGGCGGCGGGCAGGAACGCGATGTCATGCGCTGCCGCGAGTGTGTAGGATGTCAAACCGCTGAACGCAGATGCCAGCACCAAGCGGTCATCCACCCCGTCAAAGCCCAGATAGGGTATATCGGCCTGTCCCTCCTCGGTCACGTCAAACCCGTTTGCGCCCGTGACCTGCACTGCGCTGGGGGCGCTGGCCTGTTCCAGTTGCGGCGCGGATATGTCCAGCGTGATGTCGATTGCGCCGCCCGCCGATGATAATTGCAACAAGATACGGGTGTTGGTAATGCCAGCGCCAGACAAGATGCCCGATGCCGCGCGGCGTATATCCTGCGCAATCGTCGAAGAAAAATCCCCGCCATTGGTTGCGCCCAGAAACCCGCTTGTGCTGAAATGTGTGTTGATCAGCGCCACACCAGAAATGTTTGCACTGCTGCCGCCAACCTGCTGCACCCATGCTGACCCCGTCCATGTTTGGCCCGTCGCGCTGGAAACCGACGCGGGGGGCGTGAAGTTGATCTGGATGTTTCCCGTGGGCGTGCCGTTCAGCCGGATGCGGATATTTGGCCTGCCGGCTTTGGGCGCGGTCGAGAGCACCTCGACCGCGGTGTTGGGAATGTTGGAAATGCCCCAGGTGGCAGGCAGCGCCCCGCCTGCGCCCAGCACCCCCAGCGCCGCACCATCCATGCGGGTATTGGGCAGGCGGTTGCGCAGCCCCGATGCGGGGTGGCGGCCAAATGTCGGGCGGCTGTTGGGCGCGCTTTGGGTCGCGTGCAGCCCCAGCCCCGACTGGTCGTTCAGCCGCGCCACGCTTTGGCCCGGCTGGGTGACAGGCAGGGTTCCTGCCACATCCTGAAACACCCCGGTATCGGCAGAAAACACCGCGCCTTGTGACTGGTTTGTGAACAACAGTTGCGGCCGCCACCGTCCCTTGCGGTGCCAGATTGGCAAGGTGTTCAAATTCACCGACAGCCCCAGTTTCATGCGACCACCAATGCGTGAATGCCGCCCGCCGTGGTGCCAGTGGCAAGCACGCCCCGCACGCCCACAGGCAGTAGCGCCAGATCGCCCACAACCACAGTGCGGGTTTCGTTGCGAATGGTGCGTATGACAAGTGTTCCGCCGGTTTCGACATATAACGCCGACGCCGGAAATGCCAGATCGGCGGTATCATGCGGGGTGACGGGCAGCATATCAGTGGCCGGGCCAGCAGCGGTCAGGGCGTGTGATTTGAAAATGTCCATGAGGGTGTCCTTTTCAGAATTATGTTGGGGCATCTCGCACGGTTGACCGGGCGCGAGGCTGGTGCAATCATGACAGTCAGGGTTTTGCATTCGCCTAAGGCAGCGCACGGCGGGCCTGCAACAGCCCGAATTTTGGCGCGTTTCCCGTGCCGTGTGTTGCGTGCCTTGCCCAGTCATTGACAAGCCGGGTTTGATTCGTGAATGAAAGCGGGAACAGGTCACGGCGTTGCGGGGTTATGGTTGCACCCCGACGCCCTTGCCGCAATTTGGAGCAAACATGCCCCCGCGCCCCCCTTCCGACTGGCCCATCATCCGCACCGTGGGTGTGGATGGCATGCTGGTCAGCTTCAGTGACCAGCTGGGCGAAGCGGCAAACCGGGCCGCGCTGGCCTTTCGGGCCGCGCTGGATGGCGCGCCCGTTCCGGGGCAGGAAGAAAGTTCAACTTCGCTGGCATCGGTCTATGTGCGGTTCGATTTGCGCAATGTGGACCATGCGGCGGTGCATGCTGCCCTGATGGACTTGTTGGCGCAGCGCAACTGGTATGATGCGGCCTTGCCCACAGGGCGCAAACGTTGGCGCGTGCCGGCAGTTTTCGGCACCGAGCTTGCGCCGCAATTGTCCGAAGCCGCCGCTTTGGCAGGGCGGTCGCCGGAGGCGGCGATCCGCAGCATCTGCGCCACCCCCTTGCGCGTGCAGACCATCGGCTTTGCCCCCGGCCAGCCCTATCTTGGTGAACTGCCCCCGCATTGGGACATTCCCCGCCAGACAGGGCTTACCCCGCGCGTGCCCGAAGGGGCGCTTGTGGTGGCCATTCGGCAAATGGTGGTGTTTTCAGTCAGCGCGCCTACAGGCTGGCGCCATGTCGGGCAGACCGCCTTGCGCCTGTTCCGGCCTGATGACCCCGACCCGTTTTTGCTGCGTCCGGGGGATGAGGTGCAGTTCGTGCCCGTCGCGCCCGAAACGCTGGACACTCTGCGCCGCACCGACCCGGCAGGCGGGGCGGTGGCTGTGGCCATTGCGCAGGGCGCTGCGTGATGGGGGGCGCGATGGGCCGCATGACGCTGGAACGGGCCGGACCGGGCATCAGCATTCAGGACCAGGGGCGCAAGGGCGCGCTGGCGCAGGGCCTGTCGCGTGGGGGCGCGGCCGATCTGCTGGCGCTGGCGGAAGGGGCGGCCCTTCTGGGGCAGGATACCGGCCTTGCCGCGCTGGAACTTGCGGGAAGTTTCCTGCGCGCAACACTGGACGCGCCTGCGCGCATTGCCCTGACAGGGGCACCCATGCGGGCAGTGTGTGACGGGGCCGCACTTGCGTGGAATGCCAGCCACGCGCTGGCCGCCGGGACCACGCTGGAGCTGTCGGGCAGTGCGGGGGGCTACAGTTACCTGCATATCGGCGGCGGGATTGTGGCGCGGGATATGCTGGGCGCGCGTTCGGCGCATCTGGCGGCGGGCATCGGGGCCATGCTGGTGGCGGGCGATACGGTGGCCTATGCCCCCGACACTGGCGGGCGTGTCGGGCTGTGCCTGCCCGCGCTGCCACGGTTTGACGGGGGCACCTTGCGGATGGTGCAAACCCCCCAGACCGCATTGTTCCCCCCCCAACAGCGCGTGCGGTTCACAACGACCGTGTTTCGCAAGGATGCGCGCGCCAATCGCATGGGCCAGCGGCTGGTTTGTGACGGGGCGGGGTTCGGGGCTGACACCGGCCTGAGCATCCTGTCTGAAGTCATCACGCCCGGCGACATCCAGATCACGGGCGACGGCGCGCCTTTTGTGCTGCTGTGCGAATGCCAGACAACGGGCGGCTATCCGCGCATTGGAACAGTGCTACCATGCGATATTGTGCGGCTGGTGCAGGCCCCGGCTGGGGCGGCGCTGCGTTTCAGCTTTGTGTCGCTGGAAGAAGCCGTCAGGCTTGAACGGCACGAAGCCGCCCGCCGCGCCGCGTTGCGCCGCACGCTGCGCCCGCTTGTGCGCGATGTGCATGCCATTGCGGACCTGCTGGCCTATCAGTTGATAAGCGGGGTAACCTGCGGGGATGAACTGGAACGCGGGGGGGAAATGCCATGATCACACGGATTGATCTGAATGCCGATATGGGCGAAGGGTTCGGGCCCTGGCCGATGGGGGCAGATGATGCGCTGTTACAGGTGATCACATCTGCCAATATCGCCTGCGGGTTCCATGCGGGCGACCCCGATGTGATGGCCACTGCCATGGCGCAGGCGGTGGAAAACAACGTGGGTATCGGGGCGCATCCGGGGTTGCCGGATTTGCAGGGCTTCGGGCGGCGGCGCATGCAGATATCCCTGCGCGAAGCGCGCAATCTGGTGGCTTATCAACTGGGCGCGGCGCAGGCCATGGCGCGGTCGGTGGGCGGGCAGGTGCGGCATTTGAAACTGCATGGCGCGCTGGCCAATATGGCCGCACAGGACGACGCGCTGGCGCGCGCCTGTTTTGAAGGGGCGCTGGCGGTTGACCCTGACATAATCCTGATGGTCATTTCCGGCACGGCACAATTGCGCGCGGCCCATGCCCTTGGCGCGCGTGTGGCCTGTGAAATCTTCGCTGACCGTGCCTATACCGAAGATGGGCTATTGATGGACCGTCAGCTGCCCGGCGCGGTGATCCATGACGCCGACCAGATTTGCGCGCGCATTCTGGCCATGCTGCGCGCCGGGGCGATCATCACGGCCAAAGCCACGCATCTGCCTGCGCAGATTGACACCATCTGCCTGCATGGGGACACGCAGGGCGCTGTTGCCATTGCCCACACCTTGCGCAGCGCGTTGCTGGCGGCGGGCGTGGCGCTGCGCCGTTTTGACGGGGCGCGGCGCGGCGCACAATAGAGCGTGCCCGCGTGCATTCGTATTCACGCGACCCACCCTAACCTTATGGTGTCGCATGTCTTTTTGCGCAAAACCGGTTCCCACCTTTGCGCGACGCACAATAAGCCAGGGTCACGGCGCATGCGGGGCCAGGGACAGGGGGCCCGCATGTGGATTGAAACATAAGTTTCACATAACTCTCATATGCGCGTTACACTTCGCTGCGATCAGGTCGGCACTCCCGAATGCGGGACCAAAGCTGCCAACCTGATCCGGAGATCACACATATGACCAACAAGGCCCTTGCCTGTCTGCTTGCTGCGACAACCGCGCTAAGCACCCTTCCCGTGACCGCCAGCGCCGATTGGCGCGCTGATATGCCGGTGTTCCGAATCGGCCTGTTGGGTGGCGAAAATGAAGCCGACCGCCTGCGCAACAATGACTGTCTGCGCGTCGCGCTGGAAGATCGTCTGGGCGTGCAGGTCGAAATGTTCCCCGCGCCGGACTATGCCGGTGTGATGCAGGGCCTGCTGGCGGGCCAGCTGGAATATGCAGCGCTGGGCGCATCCGCTTATGCCGGTATCTACCTTCAAGGCCCCGACGCGGTTGAGCCGATCTTTGTGTCGGCGGAATCCGATGGGTCCACAGGCTACATCGCGGTGATGTATACCCGCGCCGACAGCGGCATCACGACGCTGGAAGAACTGGAAGGCAAATCACTGGCCTATGCCGACCCGAATTCCACCTCGGGGTATCTGGTGCCACGGTTCGAACTGAAGCGCGCGGGCATTGATGATGACGCATATTTCAGCCGCACCGGCTTTGGTGGCGGGCATGAACAAGCGGTTATCGCTGTGCTGCAAGGCCAGTATGACGCAGGCGTAACATGGGCGTCCGGTCAGGGCGAAGCTGCTGACGGGTATACCCGTGGCAACCTGCGCCGCATGATCGACAATGGCCTGCTGGACATGGCCGACCTGAACATCATCTGGGAAAGCCCGATCATCCCCAATGGCCCTGTCGTCATCCGTCAGGACATCCCGCAGGAAGCCAAGGATATCGTCAGCGATTATCTGGCCAACCAGTTGGAACAAGACCCGCAATGTTACTATGATGTGTCCTTCGGCGAAGGTCAGGGTTGGGTCGCGGTTGATCACAGCTTCTTCGAGGGCGTGGTCGAAATGCGCCGCGAGGAACTGGCCGGTTCGCGCTGACGCAATGTGAAGGGTGGCCCATCAGGGGCCGCCCTTTTTCATGGCCCGCGCGGGGGAAACATGCGGGGGCATTTTGATCATCCACCAAAAGGACCACCATCATGACCAAAACAATCACTGGCCTTGCCGCCACATGTGCCGTTCTGATGTCCAGCGTTGCCCCTGCCGCCGCTGACTGGCGCGCGGATTTCGGCACCTACAATATTGGCCTGCTGGGCGGCGAGAATGAAGCCGACCGCCTGCGCCGCTATGATTGCTTTGCCGACCTGATGTCTGATGCGCTGGGTGTGCCTGTCGAATTGTTCCCCGCGTCGGATTATGCCGGTGTCATGCAGGGCCTGCTGGCGGGGCAACTGCATCAGGCGGGTGTGGGCGCATCGGCCTATGCGGGTGTGTATCTGCAAGACCCCGAAGCGGTTTCGCCACTGCTGACCACCAAGAATGTCGATGACAGCCTTGGGTATTATGCTGTCATTTATGTAAGCGCTGACAGTGATGCCCATACGCTGGAAGACCTTGAAGGCATGTCGCTGGCCTATGCTGACCCGAATTCCACCTCGGGGTATCTGGTGCCGCGCGCCGAACTGGCCGCTGCCGGGATTGATGACACGACCTTTTTCAGCAGCACCGGCTTCGGGGGCGGGCATGAACAGGCGGTTATTGCTGTGCTGAACGGTCAATATGATGCAGGGGTCACCTGGACCTCGCTGATGGGCGAGGAATCCGAGGGCTACACCCGTGGCAATCTGCGCCGCATGGTTGATAACGGCCTGCTGGACATGAGTGACATTCGCATTGTCTGGGAATCGAACCTGATCCCGAACGGGCCGACCATTTTCCGCAACGACCTTCCTGAAGAAGCCCGCGAACTGGCTGTCAACACGATGCTGAACCTGAAGGAGCAAGACCCCGCCTGTTACGCCGATACCGTGGGCGGCGACGGGAACGGGTATGCCGAAATCGACCATTCCTTCTATCAGGGTATCGTTTCCATGCGCGAAGCCGAACTGGCGGGCTCGCGCTGAACGCTATCCCCGAACCTGCGCAGGCTCTTGCAGTTGCAAGGGCCTGCCCCTTTTTCGCGGCCCCCGCCGCTGACAGGAGAGATTTCATGCTGGAATTCAAGGGACTGACCAAACAGTTCAACAGCACCATCGCCGTCAAACCCGCGACACTTGCCATTCCTGACGGGCAGATGGTGGGCATTATCGGCCGCTCTGGCGCGGGGAAATCCACGCTTTTGCGCATGATCAACCGCCTGAACGAACCATCAGGTGGGCAGATGCTGTTTCAGGGGCGCGACATCACCGCCCTGAAGGGGCGCGAGTTGCGCCAGTGGCGCAATGAATGCGCGATGGTGTTTCAGCAATTCAACCTTGTGGGCCGGCTGAACGTGATTACCAATGTCATGTCAGGGCGGTTGTTCCATCATGGGTTCGCCTCCTCGATGCTGGGGATATTCACTGCAAAAGAACGCGCCTTCGCCATTCGCGCGCTGGACAGGCTGGGCATGGCGCATGTCGCGCTGCAACAGACCGACACATTGTCTGGCGGCCAGATGCAGCGCGTGGCGATTGCGCGCGCGCTGGTGCAGGAACCGCGCATCATGCTGGCGGATGAACCCATCGCCAGCCTTGACCCGCTGAACGCCAAGGTGGTGATGGACGCGCTGCGCGCCATCAACCGCGAAGACGGGCTGACGGTCATTTGCAACCTGCACACGCTGGACACTGCGCGCCAGTATTGCGACCGCATCATCGGCATGCAGGATGGGGTCATCGTTTTTGACGGCACACCCGGCGAGTTGACGGATAAAGCGGCGCGCGAAATTTACGGCGCTGAAGCCGAAGAGGCCTTCTCCGAGGCGATGACATCAACCGCGCTGCGCCCCAAACCCGCCGCGCAGCCCGAAGCGCGCGTGGTGAACTGACATGGCCAGCCTTACGACAAACGGGCCACAAAACGGCGCGGACCGCGACCCGGTTTCCCTGTTCGAAGGGCACCGCGCGCAGATGATCCGCGACCGCATGGTGGTCAATATCACGCTGGCGGTGCTGTTTCTGGCCTTTCTGGCGTGGTCGGTCTGGATTTCGCGCTTCACGCCGGACCGTCTGGCAACAGGTATCCCGCGCATATTTGAATATTTCGGCACGGTCATTCCGGCGCTGCAATGGGATGTCCTGTTCGACGCCCGTAACGAGGCGGGCCGCTTTCCTGCAGGGTCACTGGGCTATTGGTATAATGATTTCTGGAAATACCTGCGCCTGATCTGGGAAACCATCCTGATGGCGCTGACGGCCACATTGCTGGGCACAGGGCTGGCGGTGGTGCTGTCGTTTCTGGCGGCGCGCAATTGCACGCCCTACCCATGGATGGGCGCAGCCGCGCGGCGGTTTCTGGAATTCTGCCGCGGGGTTCCCGAAATCCTGTTCGCGCTGATTTTGGTGTTCGCCGTGGGTATTGGCCCGCTGGCCGGGGTGCTGGCCATCACAATTCACGCCACGGGCGCGCTGGGCAAGCTGTTCTCGGAGGTGAATGAAAATGCCTCCATGCGGCCAGTGGATGGCATCAAGGCCGTGGGCGGGTCATGGTTTGAACAGATGCGCTATGGCATCCTGCCGCAAGTGCTGCCCAATTTCACATCCTACGCGCTTTGGCGGTTTGAAATCAATGTGCGCGCATCGGCGGTGGTGGGGTTTGTGGGGGCAGGCGGCATTGGCGCCGAACTGAGCCACACAATCAGCTTCTATTCTGATGACCGGGTTACGGCTGTGTTGATCCTGATTGTTCTGACAGTCACCATGATTGACCTGCTGTCCGAACGCCTGCGCCATGCATTGATCGGCAAGGAGAACATGAAATGAGCACGCTTGCCTTCGCAGCAGTAACCCAGGCCGATATTGCGGCCCTGCGCAAACGCAATCCGCAAGCCTTCAGCGACCCGTTTGCAACAACCCTCAAAGTGCTGAGTTGGGCGGGGATCATCCTGTATCTGGCATGGTCGTTGCATTTCTTCGAAATCGGCAAATTGCTAAGCGCATCGGACAGGGTATGGATGCTGCTGCGCCGTATGGTCATTTGGCAGGACATGGCCAGTTGGCAATATGGCAATATCTACAAAGGGATCGCGCAAACTGTTGCAATGGCCTTCCTTGGCACGCTGCTGGGCACCATCTTTGCGCTGGGGATTGCGTTTTTCGCGGCGCGAAACACCATGCCGGTGGGGATCATCCGCCATGCGGTGCGCCGGGTGCTGGATGTGTTCCGTGGCATCGATTCCGTGGTCTGGGGCCTTGTTTTTGTGCGGGCGGTGGGCCTTGGGCCATTGGCGGGTGTGCTGGCAATCTGGATTTCGGATATGGGAAATCTGGCCAAACTGTATTCCGAAGCCATTGAGAATATCGACCGCAAACAGGTTGAAGGGGTGCGCGCCACAGGCGCTGATACCGGGCGCATCATCCGCTACGGATACCTGCCGCAAATCTTGCCGGTATTCATTTCACTGTCGCTGTATTCCTTCGAATCCTCGACCCGGTCAGCGACCATTCTGGGGCTTGTTGGCGCTGGCGGAATCGGGATGATCATCATTGAGCGCTTTCGCGCAGGGTTGTTTGACCAGGTGGCGTTTGTGGTGCTGAATGTGCTGGTGGTGATTGCGGTGATCGATTGGGCGTCGGGGCTGATCCGCAAGCGGTTCATCGGCGAGCGCGGCCACTGAGCCGCGCGCGCTGTGCCGGATTGTTCCCGCCGGTGCCTCCGGCGGGGATATTTTTGCCAGAATGAAAGCAGGGGCATGCATATTGTGATTACAGGGGTGGCGCGCGGGATTGGCCGTGAACTGGCTGTGCAGGCGGTGGCGCGCGGCTGGCAGGTGACGGGCACTGTGCGGCGCGCAGGCGACGCGCCAGAGGGTGTGCGCGAGATCCTTGCGGATATGTCGTATCCCGGCGACCTGCACGCGATTGGCCCGCAGCTTGGTGCAGTGGATGTGCTTATCAACAATGCGGGCGTGATCGGGCCTGAGCGGCAATCAACGCTGGAGATGGATTTTGAGGGGTTTGCACAGGCCTTCATGGTTAATACCATGGCGCCGCTGGCTGTTGCCCAAGCCGTGCTGTCGCAGATGAAAGCGGGCGGGCGTATTCTGACAATATCAAGTCAGATGGCGTGGATGGGGTATGCCAAATCGGACCGCATTGCCTATCGCGCGTCCAAGGTGGCGGTCAACAAGGTGATGCAGGGGCTGGCCACGGACCTGCGTGCGCGCAGTATTGCCGTGGCGCTGATTGACCCGGGATGGGTGCGCACTGACATGGGCGGGCCGGAGGCCGAGGAGGACCCCGCCTGTGTGGCGCGCGGGATACTGGATATTGCAAATACGCTGGATATGGCCCGCACTGGCCGTTTTCTGCATTGGAGCGGCAAGGAGCGCGATTTCTGATGACACGGCAGCTTTCGCCTGATGGGGCGCTGATCCATCCTGATTGCAAGATGACCGACAGTTACCTGGGGGCCTATACCGAGATTGGGGCGGGCACGGTTTTATCAAATACCCGCATGGGCGATTACAGCTATTGTGCGCGGGGCTGTGACATTGCCAATGCCGATATTGGCAAATTCGTCAATATTGCCGCCAATGTGCGCATTGGTCCCACTGACCACCCGATGGACCGCGCAAGCCTGCATCATTTCCTGTACAGGTCCAACCTGTATTGGGAAGAAGAAGCGCAGGATGGGGTGTTTTTCGAGGCACGTGCGGCGCGGCGGGTGCGGATCGGGCATGATGTCTGGATCGGGCATGGTGCGATCATCCGCCCTGATGTCACCATTGGCAACGGCGCTGTGGTCGGGGCGGGCGCGGTTGTGACGCGCGATGTGGCGCCCTATACCATTGTGGTGGGGGTCCCCGCCGAGAAGCTGCGCCGCCGCTTTCCCAAGCAGGTTTCGCGCCGGCTGGAAGCGCTGGCGTGGTGGGATTGGGACCATGAGCGGTTGCGCATGGCCCTAAGCGATTTCCGCCATCTGGAGGTCGAGGCCTTTGTGGCGAAATATGAGGAGGTGACGCTGCATTGAGGGGCAGGTGTCATGCCGCCAGCGCGTGTTCGGTCAGTTTGGCAAGGAACCGTTCCAGATGAGGGTCGCTGTCATCAAGGGGCGCGTCGTCGAACTGGAACCAGCGCATATTGCGGTATTCGCGGGGGTCATAGGCGGGGATCTGGCCTGCATGCCCCTGCAGCGGATACCACAGCGCCACATCTTCATGCGGGTTTGCGCCGATGGTTTCAGCGATGGTCAGGAACACTGGCCCATCGCGCAGGAAACAGGCATGCATGCGCAATTCTTCAAGGCATTCGCGGCGCACTGTGTCACGCGGGTGTTCACCCGGTTCCACATGCCCGCCCGGCGGCAGCCACAAACCCGAACTGATATGGTCACCCAGCAGGATATGTCCTTGATCCACCACGGGAAAGTAACTGACCAGATGCATGGGCGGGGTCGCTGGAGGGTGGGTGCGGCACAAAACGGCCCCCGAGCGCGCCCAGTCGCGCGCGCGGGCCAGATGGTCGATTTCCAACAGGTCGACAGGGCGGATCAGCCGCAATTCGGCGTCTATGATGCTGGCATAGGTCATGGGCAGGATCATTGCGCGGCAAGCGCAAGGCAGGGGCGCGCCGTGACGAACCGTCGTGCCGCTTCGGCGCTGGCATAGGTGATCTTGCCATTGGCGATCGTGGCCTCGATCCGGCGGGTGTTGGGGTTCATGACCACCAGATCGGCGCGCTGGCCGGGGCACAGCCTGCCGCGGTCACCCAGACCCATGATAGCCGCCGGGCGGGTTGAGATCATTTCCCAGGCATGCGCGAAACTGAGTGCGCGGGCATCGGCAATGGTCCAGGCGGCCTGTGCCAGGGCGGGGATGTAGTAATCCGAGATCAGCGCATCGCACAGCCCGTCTTCGACCAGGTCCATGGCCGCGATATTGCCCGATTGAGAGCCGCCGCGCACGATATTGGGCGCACCCATCAAGACAGGTTCGCCCGCAGCGCGCGCGGCCTGTGCGGCGTCCACGCTGGTGGGAAATTCACATACCCGCGCCCCGATCCCGCGAAAGAAGGCGCGCGTGGCCGCGTCCGGGTCGTCATGGGAGCCAAGTGTAACACCATGGGCGCGCAAGTCTGCGGCCAGCGCGCGCAAGAAGGCCGGAATTTCGGGATCGGCCTTTTTGGCGGCATGCACGATGGCAAGCAGCGCTTCGGGGTCATGGCCGTTCTGGGCGGCCCAGTTGGCAAAGCGCGCGGGCGCTTTTTGCGCCAGTTCCACCGCTTCGGGCAGGTGATTGTTGAAGATGATGTAATCAAGGTGGAAATCGCGCACCACGCCCATCAGGGCTGCATGATCATCCGGCATGTGGGTTTCAAACCGCAGCTGGATGCGGATGTCTGCGCCAAGCCGGTGGGCGATCTGGCGGCGCGCGTCCAGCAGGGCCACGGCCTCGTCAGGGCTGCGAGAGCCGCCTTCCCATGACCAGCTTTGGGCAAACCACGCAGTTGTCACGCCGTTCGTGGCCAGTTCCGCATCAGCGGCCTGCAAGGCGTGGCGCTTGTCAAACGGGGCTGTGGGGCGGGGGCGGATATGGCGTTCAAACCCGTCGCCATGCAGGTCAACGATGCCCGGCAGCAGCCAGTAGCCCGACATGTCAACATCATGACTGGCACTGCCCGTGGCCCCGAAGGTTGCGCCGTCCAGTGTCAGGTCGCCATCATCAAGGGTGGAGTCGATCAACGACAGCGCGCCGGTCAGGCGCAGATTGGGATGTGGCATGGCAAGCTTCCTTTGCATTTTGGCCGCCGGATACCGCAGCTATATGGCAGTTGCATGACAGCCCGCACAGCTTGGTTATTCAAGCACCAATTCGACGCGTGCGCCCACGAAAAAGGTGCGCCCGTATTCCACGGGCGTGCCGCTTGGGTCAATATTGATCGATTCAGACAGGATCAGGGCATCGCCTGTGGCAATTTGCAAATGGCGCGCCTGCACTGCGTCGGCATTATGGCCGGTCAGGCGGGTGGATTTGCGCGTATAGTCGCGGACGCCCACCTGCGCCAGCGCAGCGGTGACTGACCCATGGTCGCGCAGCGCGCTGGCAAGGGCGGGGAATTGCGTGGCGCAAAAGCACGCGCGCGACAGTGATACGGGCAGATCATCGGCAAAACTGACAGACTCGGCCACATGAACCGGTGCACCGGGCGACAGCCCAAGCGCCTGTGCTTCAGTTGTGCTGGCGCTTTGCACCCCCAGATGCAGCAACCGCCGCGACGGGGTGCGCCCTGCCGACAACAGGTTCTGACGAAACCGTGTGCGTGTGCCAATCTGGTAGGGAACTGGTGTTGCGCGCACGAACACACCCGCGCCACGGCGGGGTTGCACCAGTCCTTCGCTGGCCAGTTGGGACAGGGCGCGCCGGATGGTGTGGCGGTTCACGTCAAAACGCTGCGCCAGTTCGGCTTCGGTGGGCAGGCGGGCCCCTGCGCGAAAGGCCCCTTGCGCAATTTCTGTGCGCACGGTGTCATATATGCTTTGCCACAGGGCGGCAGGTTTGAGGGCGGCAGGTTTGGTCATGTCGTGAAACTTTCATAAAAATCCTTTTGAATATAGCGTGTAAAACCTGTATTTGTCTAGTTGTATAGAACAGTTGAAAGCCCAGACCATGACTTCTGAACCTTTTGCCCGCCGTGACTGGATGGGCCTGATTGCGCGCGCGCCGCTGGCGCTGCTGGATGCGCATTGGCCTGATGATCCGCCCGCCTTTGTATGGCTGCGCGCGCCCGAAATGGGCGCGATGATGGTGCAGGGCCGCGCCGGTGCAGTGGGTGCTGCGTTCAATCTGGGCGAGGTGACGGTGACCCGCGCTTCGGTGCGGCTGGAATGCGGCACTGTGGGCCATGCGCTTGTGCAGGGGCGCAGCCCGCGCAAGGCAGAACGCGCAGCCCTTCTGGATGCGCTGTTGCAGACAGGGGCAGGGGCGGGGCTTCAGGCGCGCGTGCTGGCCCCCTTGCAAAATGCCGAAACCCAACAGGCCGAGGGTCGCGCCCGCCGCGCGGCCGCGACCAAGGTTGATTTCTTCACATTGGTTCGGGGGGAAGCATGAGTGTGCATCTGACAGCCGGTTTCAACGACCCCGCCCGCGATGGCGCGCGCGCCTTCCGGCAGGTGCTGGACGCCATGGCCCATCCGGGCCGGATTGTGGCGCTGGACGGGGTGGTGGCGCCTGTGCCCTGTTCGCCCGCCGCCGCTGTGGTCTTGCTGACGCTGGCCGACGCCACGACACCGCTGCATCTGGCGGGGGCGCATGATTGCGCTGGCTTGCGCGAGTGGGTGGCGTTCCATCTGGGCGCGCCGCTTGTCGGGCCTGCGGATGCGGCTTTCGCGTTGGGCACATGGGACGCGCTGGGCCCGCTTGCGGCCTATCCCCAAGGCAGCGCCGAATACCCCGACCGTTCGGCCACCTTGATTGTCGAAATGGACGCGTTGCAAAATGACGGTGCGCGCCTGACAGGGCCGGGAATTGAAACACAGGCGTTCTTGTCGCTGCCCGATGTGCCCGCGCTGGCGGAAAATGCCGCGCGCTTTCCCTTGGGGCTGGATGTCTTGTTCACAAGCGGGGCGCGCCTTGCCGCGCTGCCGCGTTCCACCAAGATAGGGGGCTGCTGATGTATGTCGCAGTAAAAGGCGGCGAGCGCGCGATTGAAAATGCGCATGACTGGCTGGCACAGGCCCGGCGGGGTGATGTGTCGGTGCCCGATCTGGCGGTGGCGCAGATCCGCGAACAACTGGCGCTGGCGGTGGACCGCGTGATGGCGGAAGGGTCGCTTCATGATCCCGATCTGGCGGCGCTGGCGCTGAAACAGGCGCGTGGTGACGTGATTGAAGCGGTGTTTCTGATCCGCGCGTTTCGGACCACCCTGCCGCGTTTTGGCGCAAGCGTGCCGGTGGATACGGGCGCTATGCAGATCATCCGCCGGATTTCCGCCACCTACAAGGATGCGCCCGGCGGGCAGGTTCTGGGGCCGACCTTTGATTATACGCACCGTCTGCTGGATTTCGATCTGGCTGAGGATGCACCACCCCCACCCGCGCCGGAAGCTGCCGCCAGCCCTGACCCTGTGCCGCATATCCTGTCGCATCTGGACGCAGAAGGGCTGATGCAGGGCGAAGCCCAAAGCACGGACGCGGTGCCGGACCTGACGCGCGCGCCGCTGGAATTTCCCGCCGCCCGCCCCTTGCGGTTGCAGGCGCTGACGCGCGCGGATGAAGGGTTCTTGCTGTCGCTGGCCTATTCCACGCAGCGCGGCTACGGGCGCAACCATGCGTTTGTGGGGGAATTGCGCATCGGGCATGTGCGCGTCTGCGCCCATGTGCCCGAACTGGGCTTCGAGATTGAGTTTGCGGAAATCCTGCTGACGGAATGTGAAACGGTGAACCAGTTTCAGGGGTCAAAAACGCAGCCTGCGCAATTCACGCGCGGATATGGGCTGGTATTCGGGCAGTCGGAACGCAAGGCCATTTCCATGGCGTTGGTGGACCGTGCGCTGCGCGCGCGGGAATTGGGCGAGGATACGGGCAATGCGCCCGCGCAGGATGAGGAATTCGTGCTGTCGCATTGCGACAATATCCAGTCCAGCGGTTTTCTGGAGCATATCAAACTGCCCCATTATGTGGATTTTCAGGCCGAGCTGGAACTGATCCGCAAATTGCGCCGCGATGCGAGCACCCGGCAGGAGGCCGCAGAATGACCGCTGGTGTTGTCCATGGCGCGCCCTCGCGTCGCCCACCCACCCACCCGCTCCGCGAGGGCGCGCAGGAGACCCGCATGAGTGCCTATAATTTTGCCTATCTGGATGAAGCCACCAAGCGCATGTTGCGCCGCGCCATTTTGAAAGCTGTCGCCATTCCCGGCTATCAGGTGCCGTTTTCAAGCCGCGAAATGCCCATGCCCTATGGTTGGGGCACAGGCGGTGTGCAGGTCACAGCCGCCTGTCTGGTGCCCGAGGACACGCTGAAAGTCATTGACCAAGGCGCCGATGACACCACCAATGCCGTGTCCATCCGAAAGTTTTTCCAGCGTGTCGCCGATGTGGCCGTGACCGAACGCACAGCGCAGGCCAGCATCATACAAACCCGCCACCGGATACCTGAAACGCCGCTGCAAGAGGGACAGATTCTGGTCTTTCAGGTGCCCATCCCCGAACCGTTGCGGTTTCTGGAACCGCGAGAGGTGGAGACGCGCACCATGCATGCGCTGGAAGATTACGGGTTGATGCAGGTGCGGCTGTATGAAGACATTGCCCGCCATGGCGAGATTGCGCGCGCCTATGCCTATCCGGTGCGGGTTGAGGGGCGCTATATCATGGACCCGTCGCCCATTCCGAAATTTGACAACCCGAAACTGGACAACTCGCCTGCGCTGCAGCTGTTCGGGGCGGGCCGGGAATGCCGCATCTATGCCTTGCCGCCGTTTACGCGGGTCGAGAGTCTGGATTTCGAGGATTACCCTTTCACTGCGAGCAAGGCTGCGGGGCAGTGTTGCGCAATTTGCGCGTCTGCAGTGTCCTATCTGGATGAGGTGATTACCGATGACAGCGGCGGGCGCATGTTTGTGTGTTCGGACACGGATTATTGCGCGGGCCGTGTGGCCGCGAAACAGGGAGATGCCGCATGACACCGCTTTTGCAGGTTGAAGGGGTAAGCAAGCAGTACGGCGCGCATCTGGGCTGTGGGGATGTGAGCTTCACGCTATGGCCCGGAGAGGTGATGGGGATTGTCGGCGAAAGCGGGTCGGGCAAATCGACGCTGCTGAACTGCATGGCCGGGCATCTGGCCCCCGATGCTGGCCGCGTTGTGTTTGACACGCGCACGCAAGGACCGCGCGACACTGTCACCATGACCGAGGCGGAACGCCGCTGGCTGGCGCGTACGGATTGGGCATTTGTGCATCAGAACCCCCGCGACGGGCTGCGCATGGGGGTCAGTGCGGGCGGCAATGTGGGTGAGCGGCTGATGGCGGTGGGCGCGCGCCATTACGGCGATATTCGCGCACAGGCACAGGACTGGCTGGGCCGCGTGGAAATTGACGCAGGCCGTATGGACGAGCGCCCGCGTGCGTTTTCGGGCGGCATGCAGCAACGCCTGCAGATTGCGCGCAATCTGGTGACGGGGCCGCGGCTGGTGTTCATGGATGAACCCACGGGCGGGCTTGATGTCAGTGTGCAGGCGCGGCTTCTGGACCTGCTGCGCGGGCTGGTGCGCAAACTGGGCCTGTCGGCGGTGATTGTCACCCATGATCTGGCCGTGGTGCGCTTGCTGGCCGACCGGGTGATGGTGATGAAGGACGGGCGCGTGGTGGAACAGGGCCTGACCGATCAGGTGCTTGATGACCCGCAGCATGCCTATACGCAATTGCTGGTCAGTTCGGTGCTTCAGGTCTGATGCGGTGTTGGGCGTGGCGCTGGTTTTGAGTATTTTTGACAAGATGAAGGGTGAGGGCATGATCGAGATTTCAGGGGTTGGCAAGCGTTTTGTGCTGCACAATCAGGGTGGGGTGGTGTTGCCGGTCATGGCGGGGGCGTCCTTGCAGGTGGGGCCGGGCGAATGTGTGGCGCTGACAGGGGCTTCCGGGGCGGGCAAGTCGACCCTGATGCGGATGATCTGGGGCAATTATCGTTGCGATGAAGGGTCGATCCGGGTTGCGGGGCTGGAGTTATGCGGCGCGCAGGCGCGCGACATTCTGGCGTTGCGGCGCGGCACATTGGGGTATGTCAGCCAGTTCCTGCGCGTGATCCCGCGTGTGCCGGCGCTGCAGATTGTGGCCGAGCCGTTGCTGGCGCAGGGGGTTGAGGAGGATGTGGCGCTGATGCGTGCGCGCGGTTTGCTGGCGCGGCTGAACATCCCGCAGCGCCTGTGGTCGATTTCACCCACCACGTTTTCGGGGGGCGAGCAGCAGCGCGTCAATATTGCGCGCGGCTTCATTCAGGACTGGCCGGTGATGTTGCTGGATGAACCCACGGCCAGCCTTGATGCGGCCAACCGGGGTGTTGTGCTGGATTTGATTCTGGAAGCCAAGGCGCGCGGCGCGGCGATTTTGGGCATTTTCCATGATACGGGCGCGCGCGACGCGGTGTGCGACCGCGAGGTGGATATGGGGGCCTTTGTGCCCGGCAGGGTTGCGGCGTGAGTGTGCATCAGGGGCGGGGCAGTCTGGTGGCGGTTGTTGGCCCCTCGGGGGTTGGCAAGGATACGCTGATTGCCGCACTGGGACAGGCGCGCCCGGATTTCGCCATTGTGCAGCGCATTATCACGCGGGGCGCTGATGCGGGCGGTGAGGATCATTGCGCTGTGTCTGATGCGCAGTTTGACGCACATCTGGCGGGGGGGAAGTTTGCCTTTTTCTGGGGGGCGCATGGCGTGCGCTATGCCATTCCTGCCAGCATTGATGCGCAGCTTGCACAGGGGCGCGTGGTGGTGTTCAACGGATCGCGCAAGGCGCTGTGTACGATTGCGCGGGACTATCCGCAGCTTGTGGTCCTGATGGTGACTGCCCCGCCTGCAGTGCTGGCCCAACGCCTGCATGCGCGGGGCCGCGAAACTGCGGTCCAGATTGCCCAACGCCTGAAGCGCGCCGATCTGGCAGCACCGGACACCGCGCAGGTCATTGTGAATGACAGCACTGTGGAGGCGGCTGTAGCGCAGATGCTTGACGCCATCAGCCGCGCAACGCAAAGCGCCTGATCAGATGGAAGCGTCCCGCCATATCCTGCGCGAAGACGGCCAGATCGGTCATGACATGCGCCGCATCAAGCGCGGGGCCGAACCAAGCATGCGCCGCGCGCAACACATCGGGCATGGTGGCGGGCGATACCCTGCCGCTGAGGGTGATGTGGAAGCGGAATTCGTCCATGACATAGGGATAGCCCCAGTCTTGCAACAAGGTTTCCTGTCGCGCCGACAAGGGGGTTGCGCGGCGGCGGGCCAGGTCCTGCGCCGACAGGGGCGCGCGGAACGGGTCAAGGTCCTGCACGATGCGTGCGGCGGCATCACTGAGGGCCGGTGGCTGGGGGGGCTGGGGCATGATGGCCACAAACCCGTCCAGCGCGCGCAGCGTCAGGCGGCCCAGTTCGACCGGGGCGAGGGTTTGCGCCACTGTCTCGACGCCGTCCAGAAAGCTGGCCACCGGGCAAGACAGGCGCATGGGCGCTTTCAGCGTGCCATGCAGCCCGTATTTGCGCGGCGTCGCGGTCAGTTGGGCCAGATCCAGCCCCAGATCGGGATGCGCGACTGCCTGACCGGCGTCAGCGTCCCATCCCAGCCACCCGGCACCGGCGCGCGCCAGCTCGCTGCCCGGTGGTGGCGCGTAATAAACAGCAAAGCGGGTGAAATCGCCCGTCATGGAACCCTCCTTCAGCGTTTTTCACTGACTGGCATATCGCTGTGACAGCGATGTGACGGATACCCCAAGGACCAATGATATGACAGAGCTTGTTCTCGCCAATGCCCGCCTTGTGTTGCCGTCCGAAGTTCGGCACGGTGCCGTTGTCATTCGGGATGGCGTGATTGCCGCCATTGAGGCGGGCACCGCCGTTCCCCGCGGCGCTGTGGATTGCGCGGGCGATTTGATTGCGCCGGGGCTGATTGAACTGCACACAGACAATCTGGAACGCCATCTGGCCCCGCGCCCCGGTGTGGACTGGCCCCATGCGGCGGCTGTCATCGCGCATGACCGCGAATTGGCGGGCACGGGGATAACGACAGTCTATGACGCGCTGCGCGTGGGGTCGTTGGTGGACACCACCATCAAGGGGCGGGGACGCTATGCGCGCGCGCTGGCGTCGGAAATTCTGGAAATGCGGGCGCTGGGTGCGCTGAAGATCAGCCATTTCCTGCATCTGCGCGCCGAGATATGTTCCCAGACATTGCTGGATGAACTGGACGAATTCGGGCCTGATGACCGTATCGGCATTGTCAGCCTGATGGACCATACGCCCGGCCAGCGCCAGTTTGCCGACCTTGCGCAATTGCGCGTCTATATGCGCGGTAAACATGGCATGAGCGATGATGATTTCGACGCGCATGTTGCGCGTCAGCAGGCCCTGGGCGCGCAGGTCCGCAGCCCCCATGAAGCCGCCGTGGTGGCGGCGGCGCAGCGGTTTGGCGCAACGCTGGCCAGCCATGACGACACAACCGACCAGCAGGTGGCCATATCGGCGCGCCACGGGGTCAGGCTGGCGGAATTTCCCACAACGCTGGCGGCGGCGCATGCCTGCCATGCCCACGGAATTGCCGTGATGATGGGGGCGCCGAACCTGATACGGGGCGGGTCGCATTCGGGGAATGTGGCCGCGGCTGATCTGGCCGCTTCCGGACGGCTGGACATTTTGTCATCGGATTATGTGCCTGCGGCGCTGTTGCAAGGCGCTGTGCAGTTGGGGCAACGGCTGGGCAACATGGCATTGGGGTTCGGGGCGGTCACGCATGCCCCGGCGCGCGCTGCGGGCCTGACAGATCGGGGGCAAATCCGCGAAGGGTTGCGCGCGGACCTGATCCGCGTGGCACTGCCCGGATCGGTGCCCATGCTGCAGGCGGTCTGGGTGCGGGGCGCGCGCGTGGGCTAACGGCGCGCGCGTCGCATCAGCGCGGGGCGGCTGGTGGCTGCAACAAGCCCTGCATGGTCCGGGCCAGCAGGCGTGCCGGTTCGATCTGGCCAAGCGGGCGCGCGGAAATGGCCAGCACGTCAAATGACACTTCGGGGTTCAGCGGGATCAGGCGCATGGTAGCGTCGCTTACAGCGCTGGCCGAAAAGCTGTCAATCACGACTGTCCGGCGCAAGTGCTGCGCCAGCGGCACCATAACCTGAAGCGAATAGGCAACGATCCGCCCCCCGCTGTCGTGCAGCCCCCTGTTGTCCAGCCAGCTATGGAACAGCTTACCCAAGGGACGGTCAAAGGGCACATCGATGGCCGCGCCGAACTGGGCAATATTGTCGGGGGTAACATGCATCATGTCGGGCGGCGCGGCCTCGTCCGGGGTCATCATGACCAGCTTGCCCCGCCCGATGCGGGTGGCATGCAGTTCGGCGCAATCCACCATACCCACGCAGAACCCTAGATCGATCTGGCCTGCGCGAATGGCCGAAAGCTGTTCAACAGCGGTCTGCATCCACAGGTTCAGCTCAAGGTCGGGCATCTGCCGCATCAGGTGGCTTACGGCCTGTGGCAGGTGGCTTCTTGTCAGCATCCCCACACACCCGACCGACAATTGCCGTTCGGCCCCCATGCGATACTTGTCGATCCGCTTTGACAGTTCGCGCACGCCTTCGCTTAGGAACTTGCTTTGATGATACAGCCAGCCTGCTTCCGCGCTGGGCGTGATGCGCCCCTGGTCCAGTGTGAACAGGCTGAGGCCCAGGGCGCGTTCCAGGTCACGCAGGTGTTTGCTGACAGTGGGTTGTGAAATACTTAGCGCGCGGGCAGCAGCGCTGAAGGAGCCATGCTCATACACAGCACAGAATACTTGCATCCGTTGCAGGGTTATTGCGCGATGATCCATACGCCGCCCATAGCTTATTGCTATGCATATAGCAAAAACTTTTCATTTTATTTGAGAGGATTGCCCGCAATACTGCTTCACAAGTGTAACAGAAGCCGGATGCCATTCTATGCAAGCAAGTGTTGTTCTGGGTTTTCTGTTCATTGCCGTAATCGCGGGCGCGGCCATCGCTTATGCGGTGGGTGCGGCGGCGATCCTGACCTTCATTGTGTCCGACAATACCCGCTACATGGCTGTCCTGCCGCAACGCCTGTTCAGCCAGCTTGATGTGTTCGCCTTTCTGGCGATGCCGCTGTTCATTCTGGCGGGCGATCTGATGAATCGGGGCGGGCTGGCCAAGGCGCTGATCGATTTTTCCATGTCGCTGGTGGGCCGCCTGAAGGGGGGCTTGGGGCATGTCAACATTCTGACAAGTGTGTTCTTTGCGGGCGTGTCGGGGTCTGCTGTGTCGGACGCGGCGGCCTTGGGCAATTCACTGGTGCCGGAAATGGAAAAGCGCGGCTATTCGCGCGATTATGCGGCCGCGATCACGGGCGCGTCGTCCATCATCGGGCCGATCATTCCGCCCAGTTCGATCCTTATTTTCTATGGCGCGCTGATGGATACGTCCATCGCCGCGTTGTTTGCAGCGGGCATTGTGCCGGGGTTGTTGCTGGCGGGGGTGCTGATGGCCATGAACGCGTTTTACGCATGGCGCGACGACCACCCCGGCGGGCGCGATGCGGAATTGCCTGCGGTGCTGCCATCCGCCCTGAAGGCACTTCCGGCGCTGTTGCTGCCCGTTATCATCCTGGGGGGCACGCTGTTTGGCATCATGACCCCGGCCGAGGCTGCGGGCGTGGCCGTCATGGCCGCGCTGCTGATCGGCATTGGCTATGGCCAGTTGGGCTGGCGCGAAGTGGGCGAAAGCCTGCACCGCACGGGCGTTTTGCTGGGGGCGTTGTTCATCATTCTATGTGCGATTTCGACCTTCAGCTATCTGGCGGCGCTGATGCAATGGCCGCAGGCCATTGCGGCCACGATTGACGGCTGGGGCCTTGGGCCGCTGCAATACCTGATGCTGATCAACGTCATCTTCCTGCTGGCCGGTATGGTCATGGATGTGAAGGCGGCGGTGGCGCTGTTTGCGCCTATCTTCGTGCCCGTTGCGCTGGCCATGGGGATTGACCCTGTGCATCTGGGCATTGTGATCTGTTTCAACATCACCATCGGGTTGCTGTCGCCGCCGCTGGGGGGCGTGCTGCTGATCCTGGCCACGGTGGTGAAGATGGATTACTGGCGCCTGATCCGCGTGACGCTGCCGTTCTTTCTGGTCGAATTATGCGTGCTGATCGTGCTGACATTTGTTCCCGAAATCTCGCTGGCGTTGCCCAAGGCACTTGGGCTGCGCTGATCCGTTTCACAACCAAAGAGGACTGAGACATGACAAAGACACTTCTGGCCACTGGCCTGAGCTTCCTGCTGGCGACAACATCGCTTTCGGCAACCGAGGTCAAGATTGCCATGAACGGCGTGAATGATCCTGCCACCAATGCCGAAGCCGCATTTGCCGCAGGGTTTTCCGAAGCGCTGGAAGGCACGGGGTTTGATGTCAACATCTTCCCGTCCGACACGCTGGGCAGCGAACGCGAGCGTTTTGACCAGGTGGCCCAGGGGCTTCTGGAAATCAACCTGGCGACCGTCTCCACCACCTATGGCATGAGCCCCATGGTCCGCGGCGTGGCGCTGCCGTTCATGTTTGAAGATGGCGACGAATTCGACGCTGTGATTGCGCAATCGGACCTGCTGGAGCAGATGAATGAACCGCTGGTGCGCAATGGCGTGCGTCTGGTGGGGTTCACCTATATCGGCATGCCCAACGGAATTCATAACCGCAGCCATGCTGTCACCAAGATGGAAGACCTGTCATCGCTGCGCCTGCGCGCGCTGAATGCCGAACAACTGGCCTATATCGAAGCGCTTGGCGCATCGGGCACGATTGTGGCCTGGGCGGAAGTTGCAAACGCCATCCAGACCGGCATTGCAGACGGCTATATCAACCCGCCCAATTCCGCCATCCGCACCGGCCACACCGAATTCCTGCGCCATTTCACGCAAATCGCGGTCACGCCCTCTACCCGCATCGTGCTGATGTCCGAAGACTGGTATGACATGCTGTCGGACGAAGAAAAAACCCAGATCGATGCGGCCATTGAGGCAGGCATTGCCGCCAACCGCGCCTGGATCGAGGATTGGAGCAGCATCGTTACAGAACGCCACATTGAAGCCGGTGTCACCATTTCCGAACTGGACGAAGGCGAGCGTGAAAAGATGGTCGCGGCCACACGCCCCACATGGGATGACGTGATGGAAGCCGACCATCTGGCGGCCTATCTGGACGCGCTGGACATGGTGCGGAACTGATGCAGTTGGCCGGACGGATAGTCGTTGCGCTTAGCCGTGGCATTGACCGTCTGGCCAGTGCCTTGTCGATGATGTTCCTTGTGGTGCTGGTGGGGGCAGTCATGACGCAGGTTGTTGCGCGGTATGTGCTGAACTCGCCGCCCGCATGGACCGAAGAACTGGCCCGCTACGCCATGATCTGGGCAGGGTTGATGGGGGCAACGCTGTCATTCAAGCGCCGCTTCGATCCTGCCCTGATCGGGGCTGCCAACCCCGACCGCCCTGCATGGGTGTCGGCGCTCACAGGGGCCATTCAGGGGCTGGCGGTGCTGATTTACCTGTTGCCGATCCTGTGGTTCAGCTTCTTTGGCCCCAATATGAACCCCGAACGCAGTTTTCTGGTGCGTCATTCGCGCATGACGGCTGAAACGCTGGGCTTGCCCACGCTTCTGGTCGCGGTGGCGGTGCCGTTGATGGTGGTGTTCATTCTGGTCCATCTGCTGGCCCGCCCGTTTGAACGCGCAGCGCCCGAAACAGCGCCCCCCCAACAGGATATCGCGTAAGCAGGCCTTGCGCTTTTTGACCTTCCACATGTCAGGACTTCCCATGAAAGCGCCCATGAAAGCGGATGTAATTTTCCGGAATGCAACGATTATTGACGGCACTGGTGGCCCGTCATGGCAAGGGGATCTGGCCATCACTGATGACCGGATCACGGCCATGGGCCAACTGGCACCGCACAGCGCGGGTGTGGAACATGACTGCACCGGGCTGGTGCTGGCACCGGGGTTCATTGACCCGCATGTGCATCATGATGAAATCGTGCTGACTGACCCCGACATGGCCTGCATGGTGGGGCAGGGGGTAACAACCATCATCAACGGCAATTGCGGGTTTTCCATTGCGCCCTTGCGTGCGGATGTGGTGTTGCCTGCCCCGCTGGACATGATCCTGTCGCCGGATGTGCCCCGCTTTGGCAGTTTTGCGCAGTATCGCGCGCAGCTGGACGCCGAACCGCCTGCAGTGAACACGGCCTGTCTGATCGGCCATGGCACCTTGCGCGTCAACGAATGCGCTGATCTGAACCGCCCCGCCGACAAGGCCGAATTGCGCGCCATGGCGGCATCATTGGATGCGGCGCTGGCTGATGGGGGGATCGGGCTGTCCACGGGCACCTTCTACCCGCCCGCGCGCGCGGCCCCTACGGCTGAACTGATTGAAATGGCCCGCATCGCGCAGGCGCATGGCAAGCTGTATGTCACCCATATGCGCGACGAGGGCGACCGCGTCATCGAGGCGCTGGACGAGACGCTGCAAATCGGGCGCGCAGCCTGTTGCGGGGTGCATGTGTCGCATCACAAATGCGCAGGGCTGGCCAATCATGGCCTGTCTGAAGTTACGCTGTCCATGATTGACGCGGCGCGCGCCCATCAGGATGTGGGGTTGGACACAACGCCCTGGACAGCATCTTCCACCATGCTCAATTCCGGGCGGCACAAACAGGCGCAACGCGTGATGGTGGCCGATTCCGTGCCCTATCCTGACATGGCGGGCCGCGATCTGGCCGATATTGCGCGCGACTGGGGCGTTGATCTGGATGCCGCCATGGAACGGCTGCTGCCTGCAACGGGTATTTTCTTTCTGATGGCGGAAACCGATGTGCGGCGCATTTTGCAATACCCGCATACGATCATTTGTTCCGACGGGATCGGGCGGGGCAAACACCCGCATCCGCGCGTCTGGGGCACCTTTCCGCGCGTGCTGGGCCATTACGCCCGCGATGAGGCCGTGTTCACCCTTGAAGAAGCGGTCAAGCGCATGACATCCATGCCCGCAGAGCGGTTCGGGCTGACAGGGCGCGGGCGGCTGGCAGTTGGGCATTTTGCCGATCTGGTGGTATTTGACGCCGCGCGCATTGCTGCGGGCGCCAGCTATGAAGACCCCAAGCGCCCCGCAATCGGGCTGCACCAGACCTGGGTGAATGGCCGCTGCGTATGGCGCGACACTGCGCCCACGGGCGCAAGGCCGGGCAAGACGCTGGATCGCAATGACGGGGTCAGGGCCTGACGTTTGCAGGCCCCATGCCGTTTGGTGCGGTTCCGGTCAGCTGGACACAACGCCCTTGCGCAGGATGAAATTGCCATAGAAACGGCGTTCGGTGGTGCGGATGATGACAAAGGATGTCTGCGCCGCCGCATAGAATGCAAACCGATCAAGCATGGCAATATCCTGACCGGCTGCCCGGATCAGCGGCACGGCGTCGCGCACGGCTTCGGGCAGTGTGTCGGGGGTGTCCACCATTTGCATGGCGCGCGCGGGCGGGGTTTGGGGGTCGAAATCGTCCAGCGGCAGCACGCTGAGAATGGCCTGAAGGGCCTGTGTCGAGGTGCCGCCAAAATCCACGACCCGCCCCCAGACACTGTGTCTGGCACCCGTCACCGCCGGATAGTTCGCATCGACGATTGTTGCGCAGTCGCCATGCCCCATTGATGCAAGCGCATACAACAGTTCCGGCGTCAGTCGTCCGTCCAGTCCAAGCAGCATGTTTCCCTCCTCCTCCTTGCCCGTCCCGTCCTTGGGCGGGTGTTTCCCGGCGTCCACCGCCCTTCAGTGCAAGGCAATCTGATTTGCGGTATCGCGCAGGACCTCCAGCGCATCGGATACGCTGACATCGGATGCAGGATGCGTGTCCAGCCGCTGAATATAGGGGCAGGTCAGCACCGCGATGGCATTGCCATCCATCCCGAAAATGGGAACCGAAATATCAGTCACGCCCACCAGTTGCTGGCTGGGTTCCATGCGATAGCCGGCCTTGCGCACCTTGTCCAGCATTGCGCGGCGGGCGGCGTCGATGCCCTGGGGCACGGTCTGGATTGCCTGCAGAATGCGCGCGCGGGCGCTGTCATCCTGAAAGGCAAGCAATGTCTGGCCGGACCCAGTTGACAGCATGTCCAGTTGCGCCCCCACCTGCAGGCGGAATTCCCAGTTTGCGCGGTGGCTGGCCTGTGCCACCACAGCCGCGCAGGGCCCTTCTTGCAGGACCAGATGCACCGATTGGATGGTGCGGCGGGCAAAGTCGTTCATCAGCGGTTGGGCCTGTGACACCAGACGGCGCAGGGGCGGGTGGGCCGCGCCCAGAAGAAACAGCTTCATCGTCAGCGCGTATCGGTCCCCTTCTGCCGAACGGCAGATATAGGCGCGCGCCACCAGCCGTTCGATCATGCGGTATATTTCGCTGGGGCTGCGGTTCATGGCGCGCACAATCTCGCTGCGCGTCAGGCCGCCGGGTTCGTTGGCCAGAAGCTCGAGTATATCCAGCCCCTTGTCCAGCGCGGGTGCGCGATAGCGTGTTTCATCCCCGCTTGATTGGCCCGCTGCTTTTCCAGTCGTTTCCACAGGTTTGTTCATCCAGATGTCCCTTTGACGGGGGCCGTCCGCCCGCAGCGCGGGCGAAAGTGGCACCAGAACATTATGCTTGCAAGCTTATCAAATATGAATAAGCTATCCAAATATAAACTTACAACCAACCCGGGAGGGGGTGAAGGTTGTCAGGTTTTCTTGGGGGGATTATGCGACTGACAGGGAAAACTGTCCTTGTGACAGCGGCTGGGCAGGGCATTGGCCGTGCTGCGGCCATGGGCCTTGCCATGCAGGGCGCGCAGGTGATTGCAACGGATATCAACGCCAGCTTGCTGGATTATGCCGGCCCATGTGGTGCGGGCCAAGTGCTGTCGCGCGAACTGGATGTCTGCAACCCGCAGGCCATTGCGGCGCTGCAGGGGCAATTGCCTGATCTGGATGGTTTGTTCAATTGCGCGGGCATGGTCCATCAGGGCAGTATTCTGGACCTGTCCGATGACGATTGGGCGCGCAGTGTGGATGTCAATGTCACATCGATGGTGCGCATGTGCCGCGCCTTCCTGCCGGGCCTGTTGCGGCAGGCGCAAACCGGGGGCACGGCGGCCATTTTGAACATGGCGTCGATGGCGTCTTCGGTCAAAGGGTTCCCGAACCGCGCCGCTTATGGGGCCACGAAGGCGGCTGTGATTGGCCTGACCAAGGCCATTGCCGCGGATTTTGTGCAGCAGGGGGTGCGGTGCAATGCATTGTGCCCCGGCACTATTGAAACCCCGTCCTTGCGCGGGCGCATTGCGCAAGCCGCCGATCCCGCGCAGGCAAGGCGCGATTTCATTGCCCGCCAGCCCATGGGGCGGCTGGGCAATGTGGACGATCTGGTGCCGATGATCGTTTATCTTCTGTCTGACGAAAGCCGCTTCATGACCGGGCAGGCGGTGTTGGTGGATGGGGGGGTGACAATCTAGAATGTGGGCGCTGGATGCACATTGCCATATCTGGGCGCTGGAGCGCGGTGACTACGGGTGGCTGGACCGCAGCAACCCGGCCTTTGGCCCCATCGCGCAGGATTTCGGGGTGCAGGACCTGACCACGCGGCTGGATCAGGCGCAGATTGCGCGCGCCATTGTGGTGCAGGCCGCCCCGACGCAGGCCGAAACGCGCTGGCTGCTGGAACAGGCGCGCGGGAACGCACGGATTGCCGGCATTGTCGGTTGGGCGGATTTGACACAGCCGGATATTGGCGCGACCTTGCGCGCGCTGGCCGCTGACCCCGTGCTGCGCGGCATACGCCCCATGCTGCAAGATATTTCGCCCGATGACTGGTTGCTGACCGCCCCCTATGGCGGTTGGGTGCAGGCCATGCAGGACAATGACCTGCGCTTTGATGCGCTTGTGTTGCCGCAGCATCTGGACACGCTGTTGCGGTTTTGCACGCGTCATCCTGACCTGCCGGTGGTGATTGACCATGCCGCCAAACCCGCCCTGTCGGCCCGCCGCGATGATCCGCGTCATGGGCTGTGGCGCGACGGTATGATGCGCCTTGCGCGCGATACGGGGGCCTGTTGCAAGCTGTCGGGCCTGTTGACCGAACTGGCCCCCGCCGACCTGCCGCAGGCGCGCGATATCCTGTTTCCAGTGATGGATGATTTGCTGGACTGGTTCGGGCCTGCGCGCCTGATATGGGGGTCTGACTGGCCGGTGCTGCGCCTTGCGGGCAGTTATGCGGGGTGGCATGCGCTGTGTGCCCAATGGCTGGCGCAGCTGCCAAAGTGGGAGTGCGCGCAGATCACTGGGCAGAATGCGGCGCGGTTTTACGGGGTGCAGCCATGACCCCCCTGATTGACATGCGCCATATCGACAAGCGTTTTCCGGGGGTGCACGCGCTGCGCGATGTGCGTTTTGACCTGATGGCGGGCGAAGTGCATGCCCTGATGGGGGAAAACGGGGCGGGCAAATCCACCTTGATGAAAATCCTGTCAGGGGTGTATCACCGCGACGGGGGCACGGTCACGCTGGACGGGCAGGACGTGTCCTTCGCCAGCCCCAAGGCCGCGCAGGATGCAGGCATTGGCATCATTCATCAGGAACTTAGCCTGATGAATGACCTGAGCGTGGCGCAAAACATCTTCATCGGGCGGGAGCCGCGCGTGCTGGGCATCATGGTTGATGATGCGCAGATGGTCCGGCAGGCGCGCGCGCTGTTTGACGCGATGAACGTGCCGATTGACCCCGAAACCCCTGTCCACCGCCTGAGCATTGCCAAACAGCAGATGGTGGAAATCGCCAAGGCGCTGAGTTTCAGAACCCGCGTTTTGGTGATGGATGAACCCACCGCCGCCCTGAACGACCGCGAGATTGACGAGTTGTTTCGCATCATCGCCAAGCTGCGCGCCAGCGGGACGGGCATTATCTATATCAGCCACAAGATGGACGAAATCCGCCGCATTTCAGACCGCATTACTGTCATGCGCGATGGCCAGACCATTGGGACGCGCAGCACCGCCGACACCACGCTGGACGAAATCATTGCCATGATGGTGGGGCGCGATCTGGGGCAGGATACCGCCCGCATTCCCGACCTGAGCGCTGCGCCCATCGCGCTGGAAGTGCGCAACCTGCGCCGTGGCCGCGACATCCGCGATGTCAGCTTTTCGCTGCGCAAGGGTGAGATTTTGGGTTTTGCGGGGCTTATGGGGGCAGGGCGCACCGAAGTTGCGCGCGCCATCTTCGGTGCCGACCCCCGCGACGGCGGGCAGATCCTTGTTCATGGCGCGGCAGTGGCCATTCGCACCCCCGCCGATGCAGTGCGCGCGGGCATTGGCTACCTGTCCGAGGATCGCAAGCATTTCGGGCTGGCCCTGCCCATGTCGGTGCGCGACAACATAAGCCTGACCAGCCTGCACCAGTTCACCCGCGCGGGGGGCGTGCTGGATGACGCGGCACTGGCGCGCACGGCGTCAGAGCAGATTCGCGCGCTGGACATCCGCACCCCGTCCGACCGGCAGGAAGTGCGGCTGTTATCCGGGGGCAACCAGCAAAAGATTGTCATCGCCAAATGGTTGCTGCGCGACTGCGATGTGCTGATTTTCGACGAGCCCACGCGCGGCATCGATGTTGGTGCCAAAAGCGAGATTTACAAGCTTCTTGCCGCACTTGCCGCCGAAGGGCGCGCGATCATCGTGATTTCGTCGGAATTGCCGGAAATCCTGCGGCTTAGTCACCGCATCGCCGTCATGTGCGAAGGGCGCCTGACCGGCTTCTTGCCCGGTGGGGAAACCACGCAGGAACAGATCATGGAACTGGCCACCCGCACCGCCCGATCCCCGCGCCCCGATAGCCCGCCAAGACCAGAGGTTCGCGTATGACCGAAGCCACCACCCCCGCCCAACCCGCTGGACAGGCCGAACCTGTCAGCTTCTTTGCGACGGCCACAGCGCAACGGTTGCTGGCCTTCGCCAGCCTGATCATCATGCTGATCGGGTTTTCGCTGGCGTCACCCAATTTCATGCAAAGCTCCAACATGATTGCCATCCTGCAGGCCGCCAGTGTGAACGGTGTCCTGGCGATTGCCGTGACGCTGGTTATCATTACGGGCGGGATTGACCTGTCGGTGGGCACGATGATGACCTTTTGTGCCGTTATTACGGGCGTGGTGTTGACCAATCTTGGCATGCCGCTTTGGGTGGGGGTGTTTGCCGCCATCGGGACGGGGGCGTTATGCGGGTTTGCGTCAGGAACATTTGTGGCGCGTCTGATGATCCCGCCGTTCATCGCAACCCTTGGCATGATGCTGATGCTCAAGGGGCTTAGCCTTGTGACATCGGGTGCGCGGCCCATCTATTTCAACGACACGCCCGGATTTGACCAGATTTCGCGTGGATCACTTGTGGGACAGGTCTTTCCTGCCTTTCCGCTGCCCAATGGCGTGTTGATCCTGTTTGCGGTTGCGCTGGTGGTGGCCTTCATCCTGAACCGCACGGTTCTGGGGCGCTATACCTATGCGCTGGGGTCCAATGAAGAAGCCGTGCGCCTGTCGGGTGTCAATACGGCCGCGTGGAAAACCGCGATCTATACCTTGTCGGGGGCCATTGTCGGCATTGCAGGGTTGTTGATTGCATCGCGCCTGAATTCGGCACAGCCCGCGCTGGGGCTGGGCTATGAACTGGAAGCGATTGCCGCCGTGGTTATCGGGGGCACGTCGCTGTCGGGGGGGCGCGGCACGGTGCTGGGCAGTCTGATCGGGGCGTTGATCATGGCGGTTCTGGCCAATGGGCTGCGCGTCATGTCTGTGGCGCAGGAATGGCAGACGGTCGTTACCGGAATGATCATCATTCTGGCGGTCTATGCCGACCAGCTGCGCCGCAGAAAAACAGGATAACAGGCAGGCAGGACAAACCTGTCCAGGGCAGTTTTCAAACCGGGAGGAGACTAACATGCTGAAAAGACGTTCTTTGATGGCTTCGGTCATGGCGCTGGGGCTTATGGGCGCGGGGGCCAATATGGCGCTGGCGCAGGAAACAACCATCCCGCTTATTTCCAAAGGGTTCCAGCACCAGTTCTGGCAAGCCGTGCGCGCGGGGGCCGAACAGGCCGGTCAGGAATTCGGGGTGCGCATCGTTTTTGAAGGGCCGGACAATGAATCCCAGGTTGACCGCCAGATTGACATGCTGGCCGCAGCGCTGGCCAATAACCCGCCCGCCATAGGGTTTGCGGCGCTGGACAGTCAGGCGGCCATTCCCCTGCTGCGTCAGGCGCAGGATGCAGGCATTCATGTCGTGGCTTTTGACAGCGGGGTGGCCAGCGACATTCCGGTGACCACGGCCACCACTGACAACGTGGCCGCCGCGGCGTTGGCGGCAGACAAAATGGCGGAATTGCTGGGCGGGTCGGGCAAGGTGGCGGTTGTCGCGCATGACCAGACATCGGCCACAGGTGTGGACCGGCGCGACGGTTTCCTGAACCGCCTGAGCGAAGCCCACCCCGGGATTGAAGTTGTCACTGTCCAGTATGGCGGCGGCGATCACCTGCAATCGACGGAAATTACCAAAGCGATCCTGACCGCCAACCCCGATCTGGGCGGCATGTTCGGCACCAATGAAGGGTCTGCTGTTGGTATTGTCAACGGCGTGCGCGAAGCTGCGCGCGAAGGGTTGGTTGTCATCGGCTATGACAGCGGTTCGGCCCAGCAGGGTGCCATCCGCGACGGGCTTATGGCCGGTGCGATCACGCAAAACCCCGTTGGTATCGGCTATGAAACCGTGCGCGCGGCCCTTGCCGCCATGAATGGCGAGGAATTGCCCCAGATTATTGACACCGGCTTTTTCTGGTATGATGCCACCAATATGGACGAAGACCAGATTCAGGCCGTGCTTTACGACTGAAGCCTGTCGCGGTGCGACACTGGCAGGGGCGGCCCCGGCCGCCCCGCCCTTTGATGACATGCGCCTTGGGCGCCAGACAACAGGACGACCGATGAAATTGCTGCGTTACGGCCCCGCAGGGCAGGAAAAACCGGGTTTGCTGGATGGTCACGGGCGCGTGCGCGACCTGTCGGCCCATATCCCCGATATTGCCGGACAGGCGTTGTTGCCTGACAGCCTGCGGCATTTGGCCACGCTGGATGTGGACAGCCTGCCGCTGGTGGCGGGTGTGCCACAAAAAGACCTGCGCCTTGGGGCCTGTGTGGGCGCAATCGGCAAGTTTATCTGCATTGGCCTGAACTACGCCGACCACGCCGCCGAAACCGGCGCGGCCATCCCGCCAGAGCCGGTGATCTTCAACAAATGGACATCCGCGGTGATTGGCCCGGATGATGATATCCAGATTCCGCGCGGGTCCACGCATACAGATTGGGAAGTGGAACTGGGCGTCGTGATCGGCAAGGGCGGCAGCTATATTTCGCAAGATCAGGCGCTGGACCATGTCGCGGGCTATTGCGTGGTCAACGACGTGTCCGAACGTGAATTCCAGTTGCACCGGGCGGGCACATGGGACAAGGGCAAAGGCTGCGACACATTCGGCCCCACAGGCCCGTGGCTGGTCACGCCTGACGAACTGGACGATATCGACAACCTGCATATGTGGCTGGAGGTTGACGGCAAGCGCTATCAGGACGGGTCGTCCGCAACGATGGTCTATAAAATCCCGCATCTGGTGTCCTATTGTTCGCAGTTCATGTCCCTGCAACCCGGCGATATCATCTCGACCGGCACGCCGCCCGGGGTGGGCATGGGCCAGAACCCCCCTGTCTATCTGAAAGGCGGCGAAGTGCTGCGCCTTGGCATTGCGGGACTGGGGGTTCAGACCCAGCGGGTGCGCGGGGCCAGCCAATGACCCGCATTACCGGATTGCGCACAGTCGATGTCCGGTTTCCCACATCCGCGCATCTGGACGGGTCGGATGCCATGAACCCCGATCCCGATTATTCTGCCGCCTATGTCATCCTTGAAACCGATGGCCCCCATCAGGGCCATGGGCTGACATTCACCATCGGGCGCGGGAATGAAATTTGCGTGGCGGCCATTGACGCGCTGCGCCCGCTGGTTGTGGGGCTGGACCTTGCGTGGGTGGCGGCGGATATGGGGCGCTTCTGGCGCCACATCACCAGTGACAGCCAGCTGCGCTGGATCGGGCCGGACAAGGGCGCGATCCATTTGGCCACGGGCGCGGTTGTCAATGCCATGTGGGATTTATGGGCCAAGACCGAAGGCAAACCCGTCTGGGCATTGGTCGCGGACATGACGCCCGAAGAATTGGTGCGCTGCATCGATTTCCGGTATCTGACCGATTGCATTACCCCGGAATGGGCGCTGGAATTTCTGACCGCGCAAGCGGCAGGGAAACAGGCGCGCCGCGCTGATCTGCTGGAAAACGGGTATCCGTGCTACACCACATCGGCGGGGTGGCTGGGCTATGATGACGCGAAGCTGGCGCGCCTGTGCCGCGAGGCCATGGATGCGGGGTTTCGCCATATCAAGATGAAGGTCGGGCGCGACCTGGACGATGACAAGCGCCGCCTGACGATTGCGCGCGCCACTTGCGGGCCTGACATGAACCTGATGATTGATGCCAATCAGGTCTGGGAAGTGGGACAGGCCATTGACTGGGTGCGGGAACTGGCCTTCGCCCAGCCGTGGTTTATTGAAGAACCGACCAGCCCAGATGATGTGGAAGGGCACCGCGCCATTCGCAACGCCATTGCGCCGGTGCAGGTGGCCACTGGCGAAATGTGCCAGAACCGCATTGTTTTCAAACAGCTTATCATGCGCGAAGCCATTGACGTGGTGCAGATTGACGCCTGCCGTCTGGGCGGCCTGAATGAAGTGCTGGCCGTGTTGCTGATGGCCGCGAAATACGGGCTGAAAGTGTGCCCCCATGCGGGCGGGGTCGGGTTGTGCGAATATGTGCAGCATATCTCGATGATTGATTATCTGTGCATCGCCGCCACGCATGAGGGGCGCGTGGTCGAATATGTCGACCACCTGCATGAGCATTTTCTTGACCCCTGCATTATTCGCAATGCCGCCTATATGCCCCCGCAAGCGCCCGGCTATTCCATCCAGATGAAGCCCGCATCGCTGGAAACCTATTGCCATAAGGGGGGCTAGGCCATGGATCTGGGGCTTGCAGACAAGGTTGTGATTGTCACGGGCGGCGGGTCCGGGATTGGCGCGGCCATTTCCATGGCGCTGGCGCAGGAAGGGGCGGTGCCTGTCATCGTGGCGCGCAGCGCGCCCGACGCGGCGTTCATGGCCGCGCTGACCGCGCTGTGCCCGCGCGCGCGCGTCATCCGCACGGAATTGACCGATGACAGCCAATGCGCGGCGGCCGTTGCGCAGGTGGTCGCGGAACTGGGCGGAATATACGGGCTGGTCAATAATGCCGGCGCCAATGACAGTATCGGGCTGGATGCGGGGCCGGATGCCTTTCGGGCGTCGCTGGACCGCAACCTGGTGCATTACTACACCATGACGCATCTGTGCCTGCCGCATTTGCGCATTCAGACCGGGGCAATTTTGAATGTATCGTCCAAAACCGCGCTGACAGGGCAGGGGAATACATCGGCCTATTGCGCGGCCAAGGGGGCGCAGTTGTCGCTGACACGCGAATGGGCGGCGGCGCTGCTGGGGGACGGGATCAGGGTGAACGCACTTATTCCCGCCGAAGTCATGACCCCGTTGTATGACCGTTGGCTGCAGACATTCGACGACCCCAGGGCGCGGCTGGACAGCATTGCCCGCACCATTCCCTTGGGGCAGCGGATGACCACCCCGCAGGAAATGGCCGATACTGCCGTGTTCCTGCTGTCGGCGCGCGCCAGCCACACCACCGGGCAATGGGTGTTCGTGGACGGGGGGTATACCCATCTGGACCGGGCCTTGACCCTGTTATGACGGGGCTTGCCCCGGTTGCGCCGCCCGTCCGACAGTGCCGCGCAAGACAAGCTGCGGGGGCAGGATGACAATCTGCTGCCCGTTTTGCGGGGACAGCAGGCAGCGCGCCGCCTGACGCCCGATCCCCGCCTTGTCCACGGCAATGGTGGTCAGGGGCGGATAGGTCAGGCGCGCTTCTTCCATGTCGTCACAGCCGATGATGGATATATCCCTGCCGGGCATCTTGCCCCGTTCCTGACACCCTGCGATCATGCCAAAGGCGATCAGGTCACTAAAGCAGATCACCCCGGACGGCGGCGCATCGCGCGCAGCCAAGGCACGCGCCATCTGGTGGCCAAACTGCCGCGATGTCGGACCGTGCAGCGTTTCCGCCAGCGGCAGTCCGGCCTTGGCCAGTGTCTGTTGCACGCCCAGAAGCCGGTTTTGCGCTGTCGATGTCTGCTGCCCGCCCCCGACCCAGACAATGCGCCTGTGGCCATGGTCAATCAGGCATTGGGCCGCAAGCTGCCCGGCGCGCAGGTCATCATTGACAAATTGCGGCAAGGGCACATCGCCCAGCGCGCGCGACACCACCACCATGGGAACCAGCGGGTCTGGCCGTCCTTCGGGCAATACTGCCGACAGGTCCGCGCGGGTTGTGCCCCTGACCGGCAACAGAATAATGCCCCCCACACCCTGTTCCAGTGCAGTTTGCAGAAATCGGCGTTGCACAGCGGGATCTTCGCGCGCGATCCCCAGAAAGACCTGCATCTGGTGTTCGCGCAATTCGTCTTCGATATGTTCCAGAAATTCGTTGAAAACGGGGTTGGACAAATCACTAAGGCAAACCGCAACAAGGTTGCTGCGTGTCTGGCGCAAATTGGCGGCCGAACGGTTATAGATATAGCCCAGCCGCGCCGCCGCCTGTTCAACGCGCTGTGTGGTTTCCGCCGATATACGCGGATGCCCACGCAAGGCCAGCGACGCAGTTGCGACCGTTATTCCCAGATCGTCAGCAATAGTGCGAAGGGTGACGCGCTTGATCATGATTGCCAAATATAGCGCTGAAAAGATATCATATCTAGCTGTTTAATCGATTGACTAAAGGATTTTCGGCATGTTTACTTTCATTCGGGAGGCGTTGGCGGATTCGTCGCGCAATGCTCTCATATACGGAGGAGGATTCTACATGAAAGCCATGATGAAAACGGTCCTGCGCCTTGGCGTTCTGGGGGCAATCGCTGCATCCACCAGCACTGCAGCACTGGCGCAGTCCTGCGACTGGACGCCGGACCGCGCTGTAACCTATATTGTGCCATGGGGTGCCGGTGGTGGCACTGATGCCAATTCGCGCATGCTGGCGTCCATGCTGGAACAAAAATGGGGTGTGCCGTTCAATGTTGTCAACCGCACTGGCGGGAATGGCGTAACCGGCCACAGCGCCATCGCAAACGCGGACCCTGACGGCTACACCGTGGGGGCGGTGACTGTTGAAATCAACACCATGCACTGGGTTGGTCTGACCGACCTGAACTATACCAATATCACCCCGCTGGCGCTGATTGATATCGTGCCTGCCAGCGTGCTGGTGTCCAAGGACAGCCCGTTTGAAACCATTGGCGATTTGCTGGACCATGCGCGCGAAAACCCCGGTGACCTGACCGCGTCGGGCACATCGCTGGGCGGTATCTGGCATCTGGCGCTGGCCGGTATGCTGAACGCCGAAGGCATGGACCCTGAAAGCATTCGCTGGATTCCGTCCCAAGGCGCGGCGCCTGCGCTGCAGGAACTGATTGCCGGCGGTGTGGATATGGCAACCCCCGCCCTGTCCGAAGGCAAGGCGCTGGTCGATTCCGGTGAAGTGCGCGCGCTGGCCTATATGCATGACACGCCCATGGCGGCGCTGCCAGATGTGCCTGTGACAGCTGAAGCGCTTGAAAGCGGCTGGACGCTGGCGGCCTATATCACCATTTCCGGCCCTGAAGGCATGTCTGATGAGATTTCCTGCGCCTATCAACAAGCGGTTCAGGAAATTACCCAGACGCAGGAATGGGCGGATTTCAAGGCATCGCGCGGCGCAGAAGTGGTGTTCACCGGCGGGGACGACCTGACCGCCTATATGCAAGCGCAAGACGAAGCGCTGGGTGCCACGATTCAGGCCGTCGGTCTGGCCCAATAAGCGCGGTTCCCCGACATGATACTTAGACGCGACTTTGTGGTGGGGGCGGTCCTGATCGCCCTTGCCGTTGCCATGATCTGGGGGGCGCAGGGGTTCCCGCGCATTCGGGCCATGCCTTACGGGCCTGATCTGTTTCCAAAAATCATCGCGGGCGGGCTGATCCTGTCGGCCCTTGGTATTATTCTGGAAGGGCTTCGCGACATGCGCAGCGGGCAGGGGAATGACGCCACCACACCGGCCACGATAACCCCGCTGGCCGCGCTGTCCTTTCTGGGGATTGTCGCATTGGTGGCAGGGTTTGCGCTGCTGTTGCCGGTGCTGGGGTTTCATGTGGCGGCGGCGCTGGTGCTGTTATGTGCGGTGCGCATTTTTGGCGGCAACTGGGTGTTGGCGGGGATCATGGCGATCACAGCGCCAGTCGTCTTGCACTACATCTTTTATACAGTGATGCGCGTTGTGCTGCCTTGGGGCGTGCTTGCGCCTTATGCGTGGTAGGCGCGCATGGACCTTCTTGCTATATTCACCATCGTTCTTGACCCCAGAATTCTGGGAACGATCCTGCTGTGCACGCTGTATGGGGCATTCGTGGGGGCCATGCCGGGGCTGACGGCCACCATGGCGGTGGCGCTTCTGGTGCCGTTTACATGGTTCATGGACCCCGTTCAGGCCGCTGCCGCAATTGTGGCCACAACAACCACGGCCATATTTGCAGGCGATATTTCGGGGGCCTTGCTGAAAATTCCCGGCACGCCCGCATCTGCCGCCTATGTCGAGGACAGCTTTCGGCTGTCGCAAACCGGCAAACCGCGCACAACGCTGTTCACATCGCTGTTCGCGTCCGTCTGCGGGGGCGTGATCGGGGTTGCCATTCTGGCCTATGCCACACCGCAACTTGCGCAACTGTCGCGCAGTTTTTCCAGTGACGAGGCGTTCTGGCTGGCCACATTGGGCCTGTCCTGTGCGGTGTTTGTGGGCGGGCCATCGGTGCCGCGCAATTTTGCAAGCCTGTTTATCGGGCTGGCCGTGGCCACGATTGGCATTGATGTGGCGGTGGGGCACCCGCGCTACACCTTCGGGATGCTGGAATTGTATGATGGGGTCAATTTCATTCCCGCCATGATCGGTATTTTTGCGCTGTCGGAATTGCTGCGCAACGCTGCGCTGGGCCGCCAGACGCGCATTGGCAAGCTGGTTGTCGAACCGCTTCTGGTGGCCATTCGCGCCGCGTGGCGGGAATTCCGCACACGCTGGGTGAATGTCATCCGCTCTGCCAGCGGTGGCACGGTTATCGGCGCGCTGCCCGGCGCGGGTGCTGACGTGGCCGCATGGATTGCCTATGCCGTGTCGCGCCGGTTTTCGAAAACGCCAGAAGCCTATGGGCGCGGCCATGTCGAAGGGGTTGTGGACGGGGGCGCGGCCAATAACGCCGCTGTGGCGGGGGCCTGGACGCCCGCGCTGGTGTTCGGCATTCCCGGCGACAGTGTGACGGCCATTGCCATAGGTGTGCTGATGATGAAGGGCCTGACGCCGGGGCCGGATATCTTCGCCAATGATACAGTGCTGGTCTATACGATTTTCGGGTCGTTTTTCATGGCGAATGTGCTGATGCTGTTCACCGGCGGGCTGGCCGTGGCCCTTGCGACACAGGTGCTGCGCGTGCCGCGCGCTGTGCTTATGCCGCTGATTTTGCTGCTGTCGATGATTGGCGGCTATGCGATTACCGGCAGTGTTATCGCCATATGGATCATTCTTGCGCTGGGGTTGCTGGCCAGTGGCATGATCTGGGCCAGCATCCCGCTTGCGCCCGCTATCCTGGGCATCGTGCTGGGCCGGATTGTGGAAGATAATTTCATGGTGTCGATGATGAAGGCGCGCGGGGATCTGACCGAATTTTTTGCGCGCGACACGGCTGCGGTGCTGGGCACGCTGACATTGCTGGTCTGGGCCGCGCTGTTGCTGCGCGCCGGCTGGAGCTTTTTTGGAAACCGGACTTCGTCCAAATAACAGAAGATGACAAGATGACAGGAAGAAACAAACTGAAAGCGCGCCTGAAGGCGGGCGAAACCGTCACTGCGGCGTGGCTTGATCTGGGATCGCCCGATGTGGCGGAGCTGTTGGTGCATGCGGGCTGGGATGTCATTGTCGTGGATTGCGAACATGGCGCTGCAGGGCTGGAAGACGGGTTCAACCTGATCCGCGCTGTGGAAGCGGCAGGGGGCGAGGCCATCTTGCGCGTCCCCGACGCCAGCGAGGCCGTGTTGAAACGCGCGCTGGACCGGGGCGCGCGGTCGCTGATGGTGCCCATGGTGAATTCGGCCAGAATGGCCCAGGGCGTGGCCGATTGCTGCCTGTATCCGCCACGCGGCCAGCGCGGGTATGCCGCCCCTATTGTGCGCGCATCAGGCTTCGGGGCGCTGCCGGATTTCGCCCGCGAACGTGCCCATGAAGAATTGCTGCTGATGGTGCAGATCGAACATGTGGATGCCGTGTCTGAAATTCCCGCGATCACAGCGATTGACGGTATCGACATGGTGTTTATCGGCCCGAATGATCTGGCCGCCTCCATGGGCTATCTGGAACGCATGGACACCCCCGAAGTGCTGAAGGTGGTGAACAAGGCCGAAGACCTGACGCTGCAGGGCGGGTTGCAGCTGGGCACCGTGCTGTGGCCAAACCGCAACTACCGCGATTTGCAGGATGCGGGCTACCGGCTGATTGTGGGGCCGTGCGATGTGGCGATGCTGGCCAATGCGGCCCGCGAAGCGCGCGCCGCCTGCCTTGACATGCTGCGCTAGGGGCAGGTGGGCATGCGTAGGGCTGCGCCGCATATCATCTGCGGGGGACTGATTGCGCTGGATCTGGAACTGTCCGTGTCCAGCTATCCGGTGGCGGGCGCCAAGCACAAGGCGCAGGCGTCCCGGCTTGTCGGGGGCGGTGGTGCCCTGAATGCGGCAGCCGCCATCGCGCGGTTGGGCGGGCAGGTCACACTGTATGGCGCGATTGGCGATGACGAACTGGCGCCAGTGATGCGCGCGCGCATTCAGGCGCTGGGCGTGCCGCTGGATCAGGTGCATGGTGTCGCGGGCGCGGTGACCCCGCATTCCGCCGTGCTGATCGAAGGGGACGGGGACCGGACCATCATCAACTGGCGCGATGACCAGCTTGCCGCGAACCTGCCGCCGCTGGCGCAGCCCTTCGGCTATGACGGGGCGCTTGTGGACACACGTTTTCCACAGATCACCAAAACCTTGCTGGCGGCGGCGCGCGCGGCCGGAAAACCCGCTGTCATTGACGCCGAAGCGCCAGTGCGCCTTGTGCAGGATGCGCTGTGTCACGCGTCGCATATCGCGTTTTCGGTGCAGGGCCTGACGGATTACACGGGCCGCGCAGATGCAGCGGCGCTGGCGCAGGTGGCGCGGCAGTTCAATGTCTGGGTCTGTGTGACACGCGGGCCGGACCCGGTGCTGTGCCATGACGGGAACGCGGCGTATGAAATACCTGTTCCCGTGGCCGTGGCGCAAAACACCAACGGCGCAGGCGACACATGGCACGGGGCCTTCACACTTGCGCTGGCCGCCGGACAGGATGAAATGGGTGCCGTCCGCGCGGCCAATAGCGCCGCCGCGCGCCATGTGGCGGGGCAGACAGACAGTCTTGCGCCGTTGGGGGCATAAAGACGCCATGACAACACAGGATGATGCATCGATGAGCAAACCGTTGAAAGTGGCCATTGCGGGCGCAGGGGCCATTAGCGAATTCCACCTGAAGGGGTGGCAGGCGCAATCGGGTATTGATCTGGTGGCCATTTGCGACCCTGACGCTGGAAAGGCAGGCGCACGCGCGCAGGAATTCGGCATTGCGCAGGTCTATTCGGACACGGCCCACATGCTGGAGGACACCCGCCCCGACGCGCTGGACATCATCACGCCGGTGGGCACGCATGCGCCGCTGGTGCGCATGGCCGCCGCGCGCGGTATTCATGTGATGTGCCAAAAACCCATGACCCCCACTGTCGCCGAGGCCGAGGCCCTGATTGCCGAGGTGGGCGAGAAGATCCGCTTCATGGTTCATGAAAACTACCGGTTCCGGCCCCATTACGCTGAAATCGCGCAGCGCGTGCAGGGCGGCCAGATCGGGCGGTTGCGCCATGCGCGGCTAGTAGTGCGGTCGGCATCGCTGTTCAGCTATGGCGAGGGGCCTGCATTCCTGTTGAACCGCCAGCCCTATCTGGCAGAATTCCCGCGCCTTCTGGTGTTCGAGGTGCTGATTCACCATCTGGACGCGCTGCGGTCCATCCTTGGCGAAATGCGCGTGCTGAATGCGCGGCTGGACCGGATAAACCCCGCCCTGAAGGGCGAGGATGTGGCGCTGGTGACGCTGCAATCGCGTGACGGGGCCATTATCACGATTGATGCGAATATTTCGGCGTTGGGCTATCCTGACCTGCCCACTGACCGGCTGGAACTGCTGGGCGATGCGGATACGCTGGTCTATGACCGCGACCGTATTACGCTGTTGTCACGCCCGGATGATGTATCACTCCATGATCTGGCGGCGAATTATCAGGCGTGTTTCACAGGTGCCGTGACCGAATTTGTGTCGGGCCTGCGCACGGGCCGCCCCTTTGCCACCGACCGGCTGGACAATCTGGAAACCCTGCGCCTGATGGAAGCGGTGTATAACAAGGCGGGCAGTGGCGTGTAAGCTGCCCGCCACAGCGCGACCTGCGCCACAGCATGTCGCGCAAAAGTGGGACCCGGTTTTGCGCCAAAAGACATGCGACACACCCCAAGGCCCTAATTTGGGATAGGCCAAACTAAAAAACCGCCCCCCGGCAGAAACGGGGGACGGTTTTTCTACACCAATGCTGAAAAATCAGCCCTGACGTGCCTTAAATTTTTTCTGTGTCTTGTTGATAACATACACACGGCCCTTGCGGCGCACGATTTGACAATCGCGGTGGCGCTGCTTGAGCGACCGGAGCGAGTTTCTGACCTTCATCGGCCTTCTCCTTATCGCGGCGCGCTTGCGCCATTGCGGTTGTCCTGCAAGATGCAGGGTTTAATGGTGGGCACGACAAGGTTCGAACTTGTGACCCCTACGATGTCAACGTAGTGCTCTACCACTGAGCTACGCGCCCTGACTGGCCAATCCCATACGCCCCAAACAAAAGGGACGCGGGGTAGGGCCGCGTCAATTGCCGCCCGTATAGAAAGAATCGCAGCCATGATCAAGGGCTTTTGAAAGCAAGATCATTCGCGCTATAGTTATTTTCTGAAACATGGCCGGACATATGAACGCATTTGATTTTTTCCCAGCCCGAATCGCCACCAGCGCGGTGGTTTTCGCATCCCCCCACAGCGGGCGATTCTATCCGCCAGAGTTTCTGAAGGCGTCCGCGCTTGATGAAACGGCCCTGCGCTCCTCAGAGGATGCCTATGTCGATCTGTTCTTGCAAGACGCGCCCGAACATGGGGCGCCTGTCTTGCTGGGCGGTGTGCCGCGCGCCTATGTCGATTATAACCGTGCGGCAACGGAACTGGACCCCGCGCTTATTGCAGATGTGCCCAAGGCCACGCTGAACCCGCGCGTCATGTCGGGTTTGGGCGTCATTCCGCGCGTTGTTGCAGGGTCGCGGGCCATTTATGCAGGCAAGATCACCAGAACCGAAGCCGACACCCGCCTGATGCGGTTCTGGCACCCCTATCATGACCAGCTTGCATCCGTGATGGACCAGCAGCGCCGACAGTTCGGGCGCGCAATATTGTTTGACATGCATTCCATGCCCCGCGATGCAACCGGCCATGACCGCCGCTTCGCAGGCAGGCGCCCCGACATTGTTCTGGGCGACCGATTCGGCGCTGCATGTTCCGGCCCCATAAGTGATGCGGTCGAAGCGGTCTTTTCGGCGGCCGGGTTCTGCGTGGCGCGCAATGCCCCCTTTGCAGGGGCCTATATTACCCAACGCTATGGCAGCCCGTCCACGGGACAACATGTTGTTCAGGTGGAAATTGACCGCAGCCTGTATCTGGATGAACGCACAGTCACCCCAAACCGGGATTTCGACCGCTTCGCCAAGGTTATGCGGCGCGTCGTCAAGGAGCTGGCGGATATTGGGCGCGACACCACCCAGACCATTGCGCTGGCCGCAGAATAGCCGTTTACAGCATGTGGCGCTTATCCGCATTCATGCCGCATACTCCAGCTTATTGATTGCGCAGGTTCGAAAAGCGCAAAACCGGGTCCCACTTTTGCGCGACATGCACTAGCGTTGGCGCTGCGTGGGCGCCTCAAACGCGCTTAGGTCCAGAACCACGCCGCGCTTGGCGGCACTGTCGGCCACAGCTTGTAACAGGGTCTTGTTGCGTGCCATCATCCGCCGAAAGCGGGTTTCGTCCAGTTCCAGAAGTGTGGAATGGCTGATGGCGCTGACCATTGCCTTGCGGGGTTCGCGCGCCAGCATTCCGATATGGCCAAAAAACTCCCCCCGGCCCAAGCGCGCCTTCTGGCCCTTGCGTTCCACCTCTACTGCGCCAGAGGCGATGAAAAATACACAATTCGCCACCTCTCCCTTGCGGATCAGCACCGCGCCGGGTTCGACATAGCGGGTGGTCAGCGCGCGCGCCAGAATCTGGCGTTGGTCGTCGGTCATGTCCTGAAACAACGGAAAACTGCGCACAAACGCGCTTTTGTGCAGGGCGAAATCAAGGTGGGGGCGGGCCTCTACCTTGGTGCGGGCCTTGTTGGCGCGGTTGCGCAGCGTGGTGTAAAGTTCGCGGCTTATCAGTCCGTCACTGAACAGCACCTCATATTCGCGTTCTTCCAGTCGCAAACTGGTGCGGCGAATGAAGCGGCGTTCCATTTCCTCGGCATAGCCGGGGTATTGCAGGCGCAGCCTTTCGATGGCGTTTTCTGTTTCTTCTTCGCGGCGGCGCAACAATTCGTGCAACAGGTCCGCCACGCGGCGGCCATGAATGCGCCGGATCTTGTTGTCCAGAAACCCGTGCAACTGCCCCAGAACAAGCCGCTGGTTCAGCAATATCTCGAAGCGGTCGGCGGTCATGGTTTCCAGCAGCCATGACCATTTCAGGCGGCTGTGCAGCCACACGGCCACCCGATACCATGCGCCATAGCCCAGTGCCATCCGCCCTGCCGCGCGGTATTCATAGCGCCCGCCCTGCCGGGTGCGTTCAATCAGGCGGTCCACATCTGTCAGCATCTGTTCCACCAGACGGGCGGAAAACAATTGCTGGCGGAAATTGTCGATGATCAGGTCGCGTTCGCGCCCCGCCAGCGCGATCAGGCCCAGCGTAATGCGGTCGCGGTCCGGGATGGCCTGCGCATTTTCCGCAAGGTCCACAGCAATATCCAGCCGCTCGGCAAATCGTTTCGCTTCGGAACGGATCACTTCCTTGGGCAGGCGGTAATCGCGGGTTGTGTCTGCCACGGCCTCGCGCACGTTCTGAAGGGCCACAGCGATGACCTGATTGGACAGCGCGGTGTCCAGTGCGGGCAACCTGTCCAGCCCCAGCCGCGCGATGACCCAGCGCAGCGTTGTCCCCTGCACCAGCAGCGTGAACAGTGTGAACCCGGTGGCCAGAATGCCCACCTCGCGCTTGATGGTTGGGGGCACCAGCGCGCTTTCGGTGACGGCCAGCGCCAGTGCCAATGTGACCGCACCCCGCAGCCCCCCCCAAAGGATGGCCACGCGATAGGGCCTGTCCACACGCGGCGACAGCTTCAGCGCCGACAGCACCGGAAGCATACCAAACAAGATGACGGCGCGCGCAAGGAACGCGGCCACGACAATGACCCCGATCAGGAAAACATCATTGGGGCGCACATCCCCCATAAGGCGCGGAATCAGCAATGCGGCCAGAATGAAGATCAGCGCCCCCGCCCAATAGGCCAGCACGTCCCACACTTCGCGCAGGTAGTTGTAGCTGGCGGGCGTCAGGCGCCCCGGCCCCAGCAAGTTCAATGTCAGCCCCGACACGACAACCGCAATCACCCCGGATGCGGATGCAAGCTGTTCGGCCACAACATAGGTCAGATACGGCAGCGCCACACTGATGGACACCTGCGCGCGCGGAAATGTCGGAATGACCGCCATCAACGATACGGTCACACGGGCAAAGACCCAGCCAATCCCCACCCCGCCCGCGATCAACCAAGGGAATGTGACCAGCGCTTCTTGCAAGGTGGGGTCGGGCACACCCAGCATGACAAAGGTGATGAAAAACCCGAATAGCGCAATGGCCGCCGCATCATTCAGCAGGCTTTCCCCTTCTACAATACGGGTCAGCCGCTGGGGCGCGGCAATATTGCGAAAAATGCTGACAACCGCTGACGGGTCGGTGGTGGACACAATTGCCCCGATCAGCAGACACGCCACCAGCGGCAGCGTGGTAAACGGTTTCAGCGCGTAGCCAATGACCACAGTTGCCACGACAACCGCCATCACGGCCATAACCAGAATGGGCACCCAGTCATCCAGCATGCGCCGCGCATTGACCATCAGCGCCACCTGAAACAACAATGTGGGCAACAGGACATACAAAAACACATTTGCACGGATGGGTTGGTCCAGAAACCGCCGCACAGTCGGGTTCAGCGCCTCGCTCAGGTCGGAATTCAGCAAATACAGCGCGACCCCGCCAAGAATACCGCCGACCACAGCCAGAATCACGGTAAAAGGCAGCCGCGCCCGTTCTGACAAGGGTTCGGATATGCCAATAACGATGAAAAGCACCGCCAGTGCGGCGACAAGTGTGATAATGTCCATAGTTTTTTTATAGCCGGAAAATTGCCTTAATCGAATATGTTAGCATCACTTTCGCAACATTTCCCCAACAACGCGATCTGTTTGCATCGGATCGGGGCAATCCGCATCGCGCGGCGCGTGATGGCTGCGGGTATGTGTGGACCTGTGGCGTTATTGGGGCCATCTGCGCTATGGTTGGGCATTCGCTCTTGCGCTGGCGGGCATGGGGGTCATATGGTCGGCGCGACGCAGCAAACCGGGGGCGCAAAATGGACATCAGGACAGTCGGGATTGTCGGTGCAGGCCAGATGGGCAATGGCATTGCCCATGTTTTTGCGTTGGCCGGTTTCGATGTGCTGATGAACGACATATCCGAGGATGCGCTGAACAAGGCGGTTGCGCTGATTGATGGCAATCTTGAACGGCAAGTAGCGCGCGACAAGATCAGCGCCGAAGCCAAGGCGGCGGCGATGGGGCGCATTCGCACCACCACCAAACTGCATGAACTTGGCCCGTCCGACCTGATAATCGAGGCCGCGACGGAACGCGAAACCATCAAACAGGCTATTTTCGAGGACCTGTTGCCGCATATCCAGCCGCATACGATTCTGACATCGAACACCTCATCGATTTCCATTACCCGGCTGGCCAGCCGCACGGACCGGCCCGAAAAATTCATGGGGTTCCATTTCATGAACCCCGTGCCGGTCATGCAACTGGTGGAATTGATTCGCGGCATTGCCACGGATGAACCCACCTACAAGGCGCTGCTGGCCGTTGTGGAAAAGCTGGGCAAAACCGCCGCCAGCGCCGAGGATTTTCCAGCCTTCATCGTGAACCGTATTCTGATGCCCATGATCAATGAGGCGGTTTATACCCTGTATGAAGGCGTAGGGTCGGTCAAATCCATTGACGAGTCGCTGAAACTGGGCGCAAACCACCCGATGGGGCCGCTGGAACTGGCGGATTTTATTGGTCTGGATACCTGTCTGGCCATCATGAATGTGTTGCATGACGGGCTGGCTGATACCAAATACCGCCCCTGTCCGCTTCTGACCAAATATGTCGAGGCCGGATGGCTGGGCCGCAAAACGCAGCGTGGCTTCTATGACTATCGGGGTGAAACGCCTGTGCCCACGCGTTAAGCGGGGGCGCAACGCCCGGCTTGCTTGACATGGAACAAGGCAAACCCTTCGGAATTTGGTATCCTGCCAAATCACGAGGAGGGTTTGGCCATGATAAACGAAAACGACATTCTGGATATGACATGCCTGACGCGCGCACAGATCGCCGCGATTGCCGAGCATGAGCATATTACCCCGGTCAGTGCTGCCGAACTGGGGGAATACATGATGCACATTCACCACGGCCCGCAGCGCGTGCAACGCATGATATGCGATGACATTGTGCAGGCGCTGCATGCTGATGACCTGCCCACGGCGCGCGGGCTTTACACTGCGCTGAAGCAGTTTCTTGCGGACCATCCCGAAGCGTTGCGCGGCAACAGCTGACCCCGTCAGGCAAACTTGCCAAACAGCGCTTTCAACGCCGCTGCGCTGCGGCTGATGTCATGCGCCTTTTCGACCCGCACGCGCCCTTGGGCGCCCATTCTCGCCAGATCCTCTGGCGGGGTGTCCATACAGGCGCGCATTGCGCCCGCAAGCGCGGTCACATCGCCCGCAGGAACCAGCCAGCCGGTCTGGTCATCCACCAATTCCGGTATACCCGCAATATAGGTCGAAATGACAGGCCGCCCCAGCGCATGCGCTTCCATGATGACAATTGGCAGCCCTTCGGCAAAACTGGGCAGCAGCAACGCGCGCGCCCCCGCCAGCGCGTCCTTGACCGCCGCATTGTCGGCCCAGCCGCGCAAGTCCACATGCGCGTCAAGCCCGTGGCGGGCAATCGCTGTGGCAATGGCGGGGCGGGTGTCCCCGTCCCCGATCAGGACAAGGCGCGCATGGGGGTGGGTTTGGTGCAGCTGCGCCAGCGCGGCCACAATCAATTCCTGCGCCTTTTGCACGCACAGACGCCCGACACAGACAAAGGGCGCATCAGCGGCAGGGGCGGGCGCGGGGCGCAGGTCGGCCACATCCACCCCGCAGCGCACGACATGCAGCTTTGGCCAGATATCCATGCCATAGGCCAGTGCCAGTTGAACGCGCGCGAATTCCGTGATGGCCACAGCAAAACGCGCATGATGAAGCTTCATGCCAAGCGAGGCGGCCGCGGGGTTCACAAATTCGTCCGGGCCATGCGCCGTAAAGGAATAGCCCGGCCCGCCCATGCGCGCGCAGAGTAATGCAACCGCGGCGGTGTTCGTTGAAAAATGCGCATGCACATGCGAACACCCCGCCGCCAGCCGTTTCAGATGCACCGCTTCCAGCAAATAGGCCACATGGCGCACCAGCGTGTGACGGCCCGCATTGCGGTGCAACTGCCATGCTGTTTTTGCTGCGCGCAACACACCGCGCGGGTTGAAAAACGCCTCTTGCAGGGTCATGCGCGCCAGCCGCACCCCGCCGGGCGCCAGCAAATAGGTTGTGCGGGTCTGTTCCTGCCGGTCCGCGGGGTCAACCAACGGTTGGTCCCACGCACGGATGGCAAACCGCCTGACGCGCACGCCTTGCGCTTCCAGCGCCGCAATCTCGCGCCGGATAAACGTCCCCGAGGTGACGGGGTAAGTATTCATAAGATAGGCAATCTGCATCCGCCCGCCCCGCTGTCCTGTCAGTCACGCCGCACGCCAGACTATCTGTGTGCTGGAATGAAAGTTCAAGCGTAATCAATTTGTTGGTTTTTCAAGCCGGTACGGATGGGCGCGGGTGGGAAAAGCTGACGCGCCCTGCCTGCCGTCGCGCGGGCTGTGTCGGGGCCGCGCTGGCCCTTCGCAGTCGGGGAGGGGGCGTTACATGCTGGTTCACTACAACACAGTTAATAAATTAGTGACGATGCCCTCTTCCCACGTCTCGAAAGTTGTGTAAATGTCCCCAAAGGAATTAGAAATTAGCCATTTGATTGACGAGGTTTACGATGACCAAACACGTCCCGTATCTGGAAAATGCTACAGAAACCGACGCGAACCCTGCCGGAGTGCTTGCATCAGATGCGGCTGAACGGCGCAATTACATTCAGAACTGGATTGCGAAGAACCAACGCCGTGTGGCGGCGGGTCTGGGAAGCGCCGTTTTCGTGTTGCCACTGCTGGCGCAGGCACAAACCGCCGAGGGGATGGTAAATGCACTGGACATTTCCGGTGTCAGCTCCGCCCAGGTGGCGGCGGATGGCAGCGCGCAACTGACATTGACGAATGGTCAGATCGTTCAGGTAAACGCCTCTGTTGTGCAGGTTGCGGCGGATGGGACCATCCTTGTCACCTCGGCGGCGGCGCAGGTTGTGGCCGAAGTTGCGGCATCGGCCTTGGCGGCGGGTGCCGGTGCGGGCGGGGTTCTGGGCGGATTGGGCGGCGCGGGCGCTGCTGCGGCCGGTGTGGGCGTTGCGGCGGCGGCTGCGGCGGCGTCCGGCGGTGGCAGTGATGCGGTCGCAGCCCCCCCCCCGCTGCCGATTGTCAACCTTGGCGGTGTTTCCGGGTCAAGCCCCCAAAGCTTTGACCAGATATTCGGCGCAGTCCCTGAATTGCAGGCCGGCGACCGCGTGTTCATCCAGTTTGGCGATGAACCCGAACGCGAAGTGACCGTCAACGAAGATGGCGAAATCACTTTCCCCAATGACCTAGACCTAAGCAATGTGCAGGGCCCCCAATCTGTCAGTTTCCGCGTGGAACGGACAACCACCGTCATTGGCGAAGATGATGAGGGCAACCCCACCAGCACGGATGTTGTGGAAACTGTCGCGTCGGGCGGCGCAACGGTGAATGTGGATACAATCCCGCCGGTCATCGCAATCACCGCCGTGGCGGGCGGTGACAACACGCTGAACGCGGACGAACAGACATCGGGTTTGGTTGTGACCGGCACAACCGACGCCGAAAACGGGCAGGTTGTGACCATCAATGTGCTGGACGGCCTTGATAATGTTGTGGCCACGGGCACCGGCGTTGTCACTGGTGGGGAATGGAGTGTGCTGATTGCAGCTGGCGATCTGGCCGACAATACGGAATATTCCGTGCGTGCCACAGTGTCCGACGCGGCTGGCAATGTTGTCGACACGCCTGCAACCCAAGGGTTTACCACGGATTTTACGGCAGATATCAGCATTAATGCCATAGGTGACCTGTCCACCGCCGACAGCTTCTTTGACCTGACCATCACCGGCGGCAGCACCGGCATAGAAGAAGGCCAGAACGTCACGCTTAGCTTTGCGGGCGTGGATTACAGCGCAGGTGCTATTGACAGCGCAGGCAACTGGTCGGTGACGATCGGGCAATCGGTTCTGGCCGGTTTGCGCGATGCGGGCGTGGACAGTATTGCAGTTTCCGCCACCGCAGGCGATGCGGCCGGAAATACCGGAACCGCAACGGCCAGTGTTGCGGCCACATTTACCCCACCTGCCCTGACCATCGACACCCCCGCCGATGATCTGACACTCAACGGCACAACCGCAGCCAATGATCTGGACATTGTGGGTGCAACGGTGCCGGGTGCGACCGTGACCGTCAGCATCAACGGAACCGCGTTTCCGTCTGTGACCGCTGATTCCGGCGGCGCATGGACTGTTACTGTGCTGTCCGCTGATCTGCCCGCCGACGGGGCCTATACCATCACCGCCAGCGCCACGCTGAATGCGCTGGAGGTTGCGCCTGATGCGACTGTGGGCTTGGCCATCGACACAATCGCGCCGTCGATCACCATCAACGCAGTTTCCGCCGACAACGTTCTGAACGCGCTGGAGCAGGGCGAAGACCTTGTTATTTCCGGCACGGCCTCGGGCGCCGAGGATGACCAGCAGGTCAGCGTCATCTTCAACGGCACCACCTATACGGATGATGTGGCAGGCGGCGCGTGGTCCGTGACTGTGCCTGCCGCTGATCTGGTCGGTTTGGCAGATGGCGCAAGCCTGCCAATCACTGCAGATGTGACCGATGCCGCAGGCAACGCGGCCACGCAGGCCACCGCAACGCTTGCCACTGATTTCACAGCGGAAATCACCATCAACCCGGTGACGATTGAAACTGTGAATACCTTTACCGGGCTAACCGTCACGGGCACCACCACCGGCGTGGAAGAAAACCGCGAGGTGACGCTTACATTTGACGGCGCGCCCTATACCGGAACAGTTGCCGCTGATGGCAGTTGGTCTGTGCTGGTTCCAAGTGCTGTGATTGACGCGCTGGACGACCAGACAGAGGTGACGATTTCCGCAGCTGTGTCTGACAGTGCCGGCAACAGCGACGAAACCGCCCCCATCACCAGCACCACGGATTTTTCGCAACCCGCGCTGGCCATTACTGCGCCCGCAGATGGCAGTTTCATCAATGCGCAGGATGTGGCCGACATGACCGACCTTACCGTGTCGGGTGTTGCGGTGCCGGGTAATCCTGTCACGGTCACGTTTCCGGGCATTGCGCCGGTCAGCGTGACGGCGGACAATGATACAGGGGTTTGGAGCACAACATTCCTTGCTGCAGACCTGCCCAGTGTTGACGCCGCCTATACCATTTCCGCCGAAAGTGACATTGGCGGAACCTCGGTGACCCGAGAGATTGAGGTGACGCGCGACACAGACGCCCCTGCGCTGACGGTCACAACAGCCGTCACCGAAGACGGGTTGGTTGTGTCCGGCACCACATCGGGCGATGTTGATGAAGTGGTCGTCACAATCGGTGGCGAAACCTTCACTGCGCCTGCGTCGGGTGGGGCATGGACAACCACCGTTGCAACGGACGATCTGCCTGTGGCGGCGGCGGGCAGCGCGGTGACTGTGGGCGCAAGCGCCCAAGACCGCGCCGGAAATGAAACCACGGGTTCGGTCAGTGTGACTGCGCCAACTGTCACCATTGTTGCGCCTGCAGCGGGTTTTGTGCTTGGGCTTGATGAATTCGACAACGGGTTCACCATTTCAGGCACCACCACAGACGTGGCCGAAGGCGCGAGTGTCACAATCACCAGCGGGGATGACCCCGCAACCTTCAGTGTGACTGCGCAAGTTCAGGCAGATGGCAGCTGGACAACCACTGTCCCTGCCGCCGCTGTCCAAGGCGCCGAGGATCAGGCCAGCTTCACCCTGACCGCATCTGCGCCCGGCAACAGCTACCCGGCCATGGCAACTGCCGATCTTGGGGTCAGCACGAACATTCCCCCCCAGATCACGGTCAACCCGGTGGGCGAGGATGGCGCGCTGATCATCGATGATCTGGGCGCCACGCTAGAGTTGTCGGGGACGACGCGCGGCGTGCAGGCAGGGCAGGAAGTCAGCATCGCCTCGGGTGGGACGGAACTGGGCACGGCCACCGTTGCGGCGGATGGCACATGGACCACGACAATCACCACGCCAACACTGGTCGCAGAACAGGTTTTGACGGCGGATTTCACTGTTTCCAATGCATCTGGCCGAAGCGTGCAGGAAACCTTTTCCGCCGTGGGCTATCAGGCGGGCGCGATATTCGTGCTGGACGGGGCGCGGGGCGCAGGCACCGTTGCATTCGACGTGCTTGTGGACATGGATGCGGTCAGTGGTTCGGTGCTCAACACTGTGGAATTCACCGTCAGTTTTGACCCGGCCCTTGCCAATCTGGACCTTGACGGGTTCGTGATCCCATCTGCGCTGACAACCGACACATTCCAGACCAACCGCTTCAACATCTCGCAACTTGGTCTGGCCGATATGGATGATGGGGTGTTTTCCTTCGCGGGCGGGTCGTTGCGCGGCTTCAACAATCTGGAGGATGAAGCCCTTATCAGCTTCCGCCTGATGGATGTTGACTTCGCGGATGTCCTTGTCATCCGGGTTTCGGGTGATGACAGCGCGCTTTTCGTTGAAACCGCGGATGAGCTGACCTTCTCCGGGCAGCCCGAGCCGGTGTATACCACCACAAACCTTGGCCCATCGGTCGCCATCATCGGGACGGCCAACAACGACACACTTGTCGCCCAGAATATTGACACCATTCTGCGCGGGCGTGGCGGTGATGACCAGATCGATATGTCCGCCGCCGGTGTGAATATTGTCTTGTTCGAAGGAAGTTCCGTTGCCAACGGGTTTGACACCATCACCGGTTTCACATTGGGCGGTGCGCTGGCGGATCGTTTCTCAATCGCGTTTGAAACATTCGATCAGGATGTGCTGCGCGGCGAAGGCAATGAATTCCAGCTTATCGCAAGCGGGGCCGTGGGCGCAGATGTGGGGCTTTTGGTCTTCACCACGGCTGTGGCTGATTTCGACAATGCCACAATCGAAACCGCATTGTCGGGCCTGACGGGGTTGAACGCGGGCGATGACATGTATCTGCTGATCGGGGATGGCACCGATGCCGTGCTCACGGCCATCAGCTTCGACGGGACCGATATCAGCGTTTCCACCGGGTCTGGCACGGCCTATGCGCAATTCACTGCAATCGGCGATCTGTCAGGTTTTTCGGCGGCCAATATTCTGGGCTTCGAACAGCATCTGGTCTGATGCAAGGCGCAAACTTTCCAATGGTCCCGGTATGATAAGTGCCGGGGCAGACCTGACCCCTGTCAGCGCCGAACGCCACGGCGCGCGGCGCTGGCGGCGGTTTTCTTCCTTTGATTTTGTGCAGGCGCATCAATTGGTGCCCATCGTGCTGGGCGAACATGAACAGGTGGCGGCCTGCCTGCCCGTTTTCTTCACGCCTGCACCTGCCGGGACATGGTGGCCCATCGCCCTGACGCGGCTGGGCGCGCGCACAGCACTGGTGGGCAGCACAGGGGCATGGCGCGGGTCTTATGTGCCGTCCATCCTGCGCATCCACCCGTTTCAGGCCCGCCAAACGGATAGCGGGCAATTCGCCCTGTTGGTCGCAGAAGGCAGCGGGCTGGTGACCGATGACCCTGGTGATGAACCGTTTTTTACGCCCGATGGACAGCTTGCGCCCGCGCTGGCGCAGGTGGTGGCGTTTTTTCGCAACCGTGCGCAGGCGGAAACGCAAACCCGCGCCGCGATGGCCGAATTTGCGCGTCTGAACCTGCTTGCCCCGTTCCGGCCACCGGACGAATTTGCGGCGTCAATGCCCGCGCTTATGACGGTGGACGGGGAAAAACTGGCCGGTCTGGCGCGCAGCGAATTGTCGCTTTTGCACCGCTGCGGGGGACTGGAACTGGCCTATTCGGCACTTGTCGCGCGCCATCATCTGGCCTTTCTTGCGCAGGCAGAGCTGCGCGACAGCGCCGCCCCGAAGCCTGCCCGCGCGCCCGCATCTGCGCCGGACCCTGCCTTGACGGGGTTTTTCGATGCTTTGGCCACCGCGCGCGGGCAGGAACCGGATTTGACAACCTGGATGGGCGGCCAGCCCCCGCCACGGGATTCGAACAGCACCTGATCGCCCCCCGTGCCGCTGTGGGCCATCACGACAGCTGCCTTAGGTTTTTCAGCACATTCCAACAGGATGGAATGGCATTGACTCGGAAAATGCCTTAAGACAAGAATAACAATTAAGGGCGCTCTATGTGCCGGATTTTAGCAAGTCGTGCATCTCCAGGCAGGGTTTACGGCCTAATAAGTGTTTTGAGCCAGTGTATTTCGAGCAAAGACTAGGATTTGGATGTTTGCGTCTTGTCTTCCCCCCGCATACCGCATGAAATTTAGGGCCGCCCCGTGGGTGTTGCCGCTGGTGGGGGCGGTGTTGCTTGGGGCTTGCACCGCTGGCCCTGACCTAAGCGAGATTCGCGCCAGTTTCGACGCGCCCCCGGAACTGCGCCCTGTGCGCGTGTCCGCAGATGTGGCGCGCAGCCCGTTCGGGCAACAGGTCACGCGTGCTGTGGAAACACACCCGCAGATGGTTGCGTCAACTGCCGGTGTGCGTGCCGCACAGGCCCGCGCAGATGCCGAAGGCGGTGCGTTTTATCCGCGTATTTCACTGGGCGCGACATTGGGTGCAGTGGTCAACGGGGTGACCTCCAACAGCGTCAGTCCGGTTTTGCGGGTGCTTCAGCTGGTCTATGATGGCGGGGGCGCGGCCAGTCGGCAAGTGGCGGCGCAGGCGCGTGTGTTCGAAAGCCGGGGTGCGCGTCAGGAAGTTGCAGCAGCGCTGGCGCTTGGGGCGGTTGCGGCGTGGTATGACCTGCGCGCCGCACAGGACCGGGCTGGTATTGCCGCTGACAGTGTGCGCGCGCATCAGCGTGTGCTGGATCAGGTGCAGCAGCGTGCGGATGCAGGCGCGGGCGGTAATGCTGATGTTCTGACCGCGCGGGCGCGTCTGGCCACTGCCCGCGCGCGCGCCGCCGAAGCGGATGCCCGCACCGAACGCGCTGCAGCGGGGTTTGCGGCCAGTTTCGGCCAACGCGCGACCAGCAGCCTGGCCGATCCGCCTGCCGCACCCGGTCTGCCCAGTGCGCCTGACGGCGATCTTATTGCAGGCAGCCCCCGCATTCTGGGCGTCGAGGCCCGGATTGCCGCCGCCCAAGCCGATGTTGCGGTGGCCAAATCGCAACGCTTCCCACAATTTCGCATTGATGGAAGTGCGCAGCGCGGTGGCAGCCGTGCAACGCTGGATGTGGAATATGACCCCGGCGCGCCCGGAAGCCAGCAGGCGCGAATACGCGCGGCTGAGGCGCAGCTTGACGCCGTGCGCGCCGAGCGTGCAGGGCTGGCGCGCGAGATTGCGCGCGCCCTGTCGGACCTGCGGTCTGACCAGCGGGCAGGGGCCGCGCGCGTCGCCGCCGCAAGGGAGGCCGTGAACGCCAACCGCGCCACCGTCGAAGCCTCGAGGGAGGAATTCTCGATCGGGCGTCGTTCGCTTCTGGGGTTGCTGGATGCGGAACGCGACCTGTTTGAAGCCAGCGAAGCGCTGATTGCCGCAGAACGCGAAGTGGCGCTGTCGGGCTATGCGGCGCTGGCATTGACAGGCGACATTCTGGACGCCTTTGCCATTACGTTGCCCGCCCCCAAGGACAGCGAAGATGACGCCGACGCCACGCCCCCACCGCCGGAGCAAGGCACATGAATGACGCGCGCCCCGTGAACCTGGGCGCTGGCGCACAGGACGCGGAGCTTAGCGCCTTGGAAGCCTGCCTTCTGCACGCCACCGCCAGCCTTGACCGACCCATGACATTGGCCGCCTTGCGCGCCGCGCAATCGGGCGCGCAAGGCGGGGTGACGCTGCGCGATGCAATCACCGCCGCAGAACGCGCGGGCGTGCAGGCGGGTTTCGGCAAACGCCCCCTGAAGGCATTTGACGCCACCTTGACCCCGACCATCCTGATGTTGAATGATGACCGCGCGGTTGTTCTGGAAGATGTGCTGCCCAACGGGGATCTGGCAGTGTATGACCCCGCGCTGGGGCAGGGTTTGGGCCGTATCGCGCTGGACAAGCTGGACGCGGTGTATACTGGATACGCGCTTTTGTTGCGCGCAGAACACCGCGAAGATATTGCGCTGAATGCCACAGGGCGGCAGGGGCATTGGTTCTGGTCCACTTTGGCGGAAAACCGGTGGTCCTATAGTCAGGTTTTGCTGGCTGCGGTGCTGGCCAATTTTCTAAGCCTGTCGACATCGCTGTTCATCATGGTTGTGTATGACCGTGTGCTGCCCAATGAAGCGATTGAATCCTTGATTGCGCTGACGGTTGGGGTTGGCATTGCGCTGTTTTTCGACTTTCTGATCAAATCCTTGCGCGCGGGTTTCATTGACCGCGCCGGCCAGCGCGCCGATATGGTCATGGGCCGGCGCATTTTTGACCAGATACTGGATTTGCAGATGCGCGCGCGCAAAGGGTCCACCGGCGCGCTGGCCAGCACCTTGCGCGAATTTGAAACCCTGCGCGATTTCTTCACCTCGGCCACGTTGGTGGCGGTGGTGGATTTGCCGTTTATCCTGTTGTTTGTGGGCGTCATTTACCTGATTGGCGGGCCATTGGCGATTGTGCCCGCGCTTGCTGTGCCTTTTGTGTTGATTGTCGGGATTGCGGTTCAACCCATTCTGTCACGGCTGGCCGAAAAAAGTTTCGCGGATGGGCAGTCGAAACAGGGGGTTCTGGTCGAAACGCTGGCGGGGCTGGAAACCATCAAGGCGACAGGGGCGCAGCGCCGCATGCGCGCCCGCTGGGAAGATGCGATCGAACGCCAGTCTGAACATGGGTTGAAAAGCCGTGCAGTAACGCAATTTGCCATCAACGCGACCGCGTTTGCCCAACAGGCCGCGCAGGTGATGATTGTGTTCTATGGCGTGTTCCTGATCACGGCAGGCGAGGTCAGCATGGGCGCGCTGATTGCAGGCGTCATCCTGACAGGGCGCGCGCTTGCCCCCCTTGCGCAATTGGCCCAGACATTGACGCGCTTCAATCAGGCGCGCACATCCTACCGCAGTCTGGACGCGCTGATGCAGGCCGAAAGCGAACGCCCCGAAGGCAAGGGCTGGATTTCCCGCCCCAAGCTGGATGGGGAAATCCGGTTCGACAATGTGTCCTTTGCCTATCCCGACCAGACAGTTGACGCGCTGCGCAACATTTCATTCACCATCAAACCCGGCGAGAAGGTTGCCATTCTGGGGCGCATCGGGTCGGGCAAAAGCACGGTGGCGCGGCTTATGCTGGGGCTGTATCAACCGCGCGAAGGGGCGGTGCTGGTCGATGGCATTGACATTCGCCAGATTGATCCGGGTGATTTGCGGCGCAATATGGGGTCGGTGCTGCAAGATATCTGGCTGTTTTCCGGCACTGTGCGCGAAAATATCGCCATCGGGGCCATGCGCGCGCGCGACCATGATATCATTGAGGCCGCGCGCATTGCCGGGGTCGAGGATTTTGTGAAACGCCACCCTTCGGGCTATGACATGATGCTGGCCGAACGCGGCGAAGGGCTGTCTGGCGGGCAGAAACAGGCCATCACACTGGCGCGCGCCTTGCTGGGCCGCCCGCCGATCATGTTGATGGACGAACCGACATCCAGCATGGATGTGCAAAACGAAGCGGGCGTTATTGCGCGGCTGAAGGGGGAAATGGCCGATCGCACCTTGGTAATTGTCACCCACCGCACCAGCCTGCTGGACCTGGTGGACCGCGTTATTGTCATTGATCAGGGCAAGGTCGCCGCGGACGGTCCCAAATCCATTCTGACACAAACCAGACCGGGGGGGAATGATGGCGCGTAGCCGCGATTTTGAAACCCTTGCCCATGAAATGCAGGGCCGCCAAAGCTGGCGGGGCAGTGTGCTTCTGGGCGTGATCTTGCTGTTTTTCCTGTCCGCAGGTGTCTGGGCCGCGCGCACTGAAATTGACGACGTGACCCGCGCAGAAGGGCGCATTGTGCCATCGCGGGATTTGCAGCTTATTCAGGCCACCGAACCGGGCGTGTTGCAGGCGTTGTTTGTGGTCGAGGGGGATGTGGTCGAAGAAGGGCATATCCTGATGGAACTGGACGGCACGCAACTTGCCAGTCAATTGGATCAGGAACAACAGCGCGCCTATGGATTGATGGCGCGCATCACCCGGTTGCAAGCAGAAATTGACAGCGTTGATTTGCATTTTTCCGACATCCTGATTGCGCAAGCCCCCGCCGTGGTGCGGTCGGAAACTGCGCTATATCACGCAAGGCGCGATGAACTGGCCGCAGATATTGGCATTCTGGAACGCCAGCGGCTGCAGCGGCAGGAACAGTTTGTCGAAGGGCAAGTGGATCTGGACACCGCGCGCGAAACACTGGCCATCGTGGCCGAAGAACGCGCGATGATGGAACCGCTTGTCCAGCGGCGGGTGGAACCTGAAACCACATTGCTGGAGTTGCGCAGGCGCGAATCCGAATGGCGGGGGCGCGAAACACGCGCCCGCGCCAGCCTTGCGCGCATGCGGTCCGCGCTGGACGAAATTGATGACCAGATCGGGGCGTTGCGCGCACGCGCACGCGCGGCCGCCTTGTCCGATCTGGCGTTGGCCACGGCGGAACTGGCCGCTTTGGAACCCAGCCTGCCTGCCTTGCGTGACCGCGCCGAACGCGCCGCCATCCGTGCGCCCATGCGCGGGGTGGTCAACCGTATACACCGCTCCACGCTTGGCAGCCTTGCGCGCCCCGGCGAGGATTTGATCGAAATTGTGCCCTTGGACGACACGCTTCTGGTCGAAGCCTATGTGCGCCCTGCCGATATTGCCTTTGTCTATCCTGGCCAGCCCGTGAAGGTGAAGGTGACGGCCTATGACTTTTCGCGCTATGGCAGTCTGAACGGTGAAATTACCCGCATCGGCGCAGATGCCGTCACCCGGTCCGAACGCGACCCCGAGGAATACTTTATCGTTCATGTTCGCACCGAAGAAAACTTCCTCGATGCTGACGGGATCGTGGTTGAGGTGATGCCCGGTATGGTCACGGAAATTGATATGCTTTCGGGGCGCAAAACCGTGCTGGAATACCTGACAACACCTGTTGTGCGCGTCAGGGACCGCGCGTTCCGGGAATAGCCCGTCACGCGGGCCTTGAACGCGCGGCGCGCCACAGTGGGCCGCGTTCATTCGCATTTACGCGACCCACTCTCGCTTATGGTGTCGCATGTCTTTTGCGCAAAACCGGGTCCCACTTTTGCGCGGCATGCGCTAGATGAATTCGGACATGGCCCCCAATAGAATGCCGGTCATGGCCAGATCACCGCTGTGCCAGTCCGGGGCCAGCGCCAGCCCGACAGGCCAAGTGGTGTCATTGCGCCCCAATGCCAGTGCGTTCCAATCTGTTTGCGCGTCGAAAAACACCCAGCGGGGCGGGGTCGCGGATTGAAGCCCCACGGCTGCGCGCAACACTTCCAGCGCGTCCAGTGCTGTTACCTGCCCATCACGGTTTATATCGGCCGCGATATAGCTTTGGGCAGAGGCCGGCCCGAAGGACGGCGTTACCCCCACCGCCATGCGCAGCACATCCAGCGCATCGCGCGCCGTAACGCCGGGGTCCCCCGCCGCGACATCCCATGCGCGGGTGGCTTGCACAGTGGCCAACGGGGCACCGGGCAGCGCCAAACTGCCGCTGCCATTTGCCATAACGCTGGCTTGCTGACCGTTTTGCAGGGTGAAATGCACCAATGTGTTGGCCAATGGCACCCCTGCTGGCGTTTGCAGTTGCAGCACCCCGTCACCCGTCGGCAATACCGGCGGTGTCGGGTCTTCCGGCACCGGATCGGGCGGGTCCGTATCGGGGGGCGGGGTCACGTCCGGCGGGTCCGTATCGGGCGGGTCTGTGTCTGGCGGCTCGGTGGGGTCATCCACGGGTGGCGGGTCGGTTGGGTCATCTGCAGGTGGGTCCGCAGGCGGGGGCGCGCCGTGCAATTCCGACACGCTCAGCACTATCAGGCGGTCCGCCCCCGTCAGGCCCTGCGGGAAAATATCCTGCACCGTCAGGCCGGTGCCCGCGTCAGACACAATGTCAATGTCATAGCCGCGATAGGTGATGACCGCCCCTGTGGCAGTAGTTTGAACCTGCAACTGGCTGACATCGCGCAGCATGGGCCATGCAGACAGGTCCAGCCTGTCCAGTCCCGGTGTGAAATCGGTAATTGTGACAGTTCCGGTTTGCGGGCGAATGACAAAAACATTCGACCCGCCCCCTCCGGTCAGTTGCGTTACCCCGGCATGGGCAATCACAATGTCATCACTTGCGCCCCCTTGGCCTGCGGGGGCAATGCCGCCCAGATTGGCCAGCGGCAGGCGCAGCACCGTGACCCCCGCATCGCGCCCCGATGTGGCGGCGATGATCAAATGCCCGTCCTGCACGAAGCTTTCCAGCGTGGTGACATTGTAAAGGCCGGTCGCGGGCGTATCAAAAACCGTGTCCAGCCAGACAAGCCACCCTTCTGGCGTAACCGCGAACAAGGTCACGCCATGGTCAGCCCCGCCCACAAGAACCAGATCCAGCGGCCCGTTTGGCGTGGCCACACTTGCCCCGCTGATGGCCTGCGCACGGAAGAATGCCGTGCTGCCAGTATCAAGCATATGATCGGTGGGCATGTAGCCCTCGGAACCGGTGCGCAGCACCGAAAGCGATGAACTGCCCCCCCCCGCCACCACCACGCGCGCGCCGTGCCCCGCATCGCTGAAGGCGACCAGCCCAGTGGGGGCGAATACCCCTATGCTGTCGCCTGCCAGTTGGGGCGCGGCATTGTGGGGCAGCACATGCAGCGCGTCTGACCCCCCGCTGGTCAGCACGACATCGCCGTTTTCGGCAAAGGCCAGCCCGTTTGTGCCTTGCCATGCATCCGTCTGGGCAAATCCGGTGGGCGCATCGGGGCGCAGCATGGCCCATAGCTGCACGAAGCCGTCATTGCCTGCGGCAATCTCCTCAGTGGCGCGGTCAAAATTGACCAGCCTGCGCGCCCCGAAGGTGCCGTCAGGGTTCAGGGCATAGCCCCAGAATGTGGTGTCGCCCCTTCCGAAAAAGGCGACTGTTTCACCGCGAAACTGCACCAGAACCAGATGGTCGCGCGCGGCATTGGTGCCCGTTGCGCCATAGGCCAGTGTATCAACCAGTTGCAACTGGCCCGACGGGCCAGCCCGCCACGCGGTCATGCCCCCGTTTCGCCCGGAATTGACCAACAGCACCGGCCCACCCAGTGCCGTATGCCATACAGTCGCTGCCCCCAGACTGCTGTCGAACATGTCAACACCAGTCTGGACACGGCCCAAGACATGCAGCCGCATCTTCCCACCATTTTTTCTTCACCCAAGGGCAAGACTGGCGGGAAGACCTGACAAGGGCAGGGGCGCGAATGCGGCAACACAGCGACCTTTGCCGCGCATTTTCGGCAAAGATGTAACTGTTTTGAAAGGGGTCAGCGTGCCGCGCAATTGGCAATTATCGCGTGGCACGCTGGATTATGATGATATCATTGTCAAATGCTGGTGTCGCGTCAGGCCACGCTGTCCATATTGCCCAGCAAGATGCCCACCATATCAATGCCCGCAAGGCTGCTGTTCAGCGCGGCAATGTCGATGCCCGTTTCAACATGGGTATTGGTGCGCGACAGCGACATTGCCTCGAAATCCGTATCTGCGTCGAAAAACACCCAGCGCGGCGGGGTCGCGGATTGCAGGCCCACAGCGGCGCGCAGCACTTCCAGCGCGTCCAGCGCGGTCACCGCCCCGTCACCATTCACGTCAGCGGCAATGAAATTCTGCGCCTGCGCCGGGCCAAAGGACGGGTTCAGCCCCACAGCAAGGCGCAGCACGTCCAGCGCGTCCAATGCGGTGATGGCCGGATCGCCGGTTTGCCAGTCGCGGCTGGCGTCCAGACGGCCAGTGGCGTTTTCAGACAGATCGAAGCGGAAGTCATCGCCATCGCGCGTCAGGCGCGTCAGGTTGACGGATGTGCCAGCGGGGCGGAAAGTGACTGTGGCATTGGACAGGCCCGTGCCGTCAAGGTCGGTCACACGGCCTGACAGGCCCAGCAGCCCTTCGGTAATGCCGCCGCCCGCCACCTGCGGCACATGAATATTGTCAGGTGTCGCGCCCATATCAATCAGCACGTTATTTGCATTCACAGCACTGTCCAGATAGCTGTCATCTTGCGTGATCAGCAAATCCAGCACAGCATTGTTGAACGCGAATGTGCCCGGTGTCAGACCGGCCGCTTCTGCCGCCGCTTCGGCACCTGCGCGTTCTTCGGTTGTGAAATCGTCAAGGGTTGTCATCTGGGTCGGATAATCCGCCAGATAGAAGCTGTCAGGCCCCTCGCCCTCGCCATAGGTGAACAGGGTTGTGGTGTCATTCACACGCCAGTCTTCGCGGAATTGCCCGTAAACGCCGTATGTGCCTGCGGCTTCGTCATCGCCGAAAACCAGCGGAAAGGTCAGCGATGTGCCATTGGCCAGTCGCAGATCATCCTGAATGGAGCCGCTGAAATTGCCCAGCAACCCTTCTACATTGTTCTGCCAGTAGTCGGACAGGCCAACGCCAATATCGACACGGCTGCCGACAATATCGACCTGAACAAGGCTTGTGGACATGTCCGGCGCGGTGATGGAAATTTTGTAGCTGTTGCCGTCGCGTTCAATGCTGCCATTGGCCCGCACCAGAACACCGCCATCCGCAAGCGGCTGCGCCACCCCGTTAAGAAGCAGCGGTGTCGCCCCCGGGGCGATCATGATGACATCATCGCCCAAGCGCAGCGCGGCAGCGACATTGGCAGTGACATTTTCGCCCGCAGGCGACATGCGCGATTGCAATTCGAAATCCGCACCATTGGTCGCGCGCATCAACACATATTCGCCTGCGGCATGGAAATCATAGCCCAGCCCGTCATGGGTCAGCAAATGCGGGTCACCCGTGGCAAAGGCAAGCCCCAGCCCGCCAATCTGCGGCAGGCGCATACTGGCCAGAATGGTGTCCAGCTCATCCATGAAGGCCGCGAAACTTTCGACATTCTCGGCCGAGACAATGACCGTGCCATCAGGCGCACTGACGGTCAGCCCGCCAAAGTTCAGGCCCGGCAAGTCCCGAAGCTGCGGTTCGGGCTGGCCGGTGCCAAAAGCCTGCAACACCAGCGCGTCGGTGAATTCCACAGATTCGCCACTGAACATGTCGTATTGTCTGTATGTCGAACTCCATTCCGGAAAATCGATTCTGACCCAATCCGCATCGCCCACGCTGCCAACTGCGCCAAAGAAGATTGCACCGGAATTCAGCACATATGGGGTGGATGCATTGGCGGGTGCATCGCCCATATCCTCGGACGACGATACCCCCGAATTTACCCCCGCCCACCAACTGCTGTAGAGTTGGTAAAGTCCGGTCTGGGTTTGCCAATCGACGATCTGCTGATCACTTGCGGTGATCTGCGCGTAATATGTGCCCTGCGGAAGATGCTCATAAGCGATGCGGAATGACGATGGACTGTCATTGGAAAACCCGAATGTATGGCCGTTCACCACGGTTCCGTTGCTGTCAAACAGCGTGATCTGGGGCAGAATTTGCCCGCGGCCGGGGTTCAGGAAGTTGAAAATCTGCTCCGATGTGATGTCCGCATCGGTCATGGTCAGCGTGTAGCCGTCCAGATTCAGCGTCAGTGTATCGCCCGTTTGCAAGCTGGCCAACACCGCGCCGCCGTCGCGCAGGGTCAGGCCGGTGAAGCCATATTGCGCCAGCGACCCTTCGCCTTCGCCGTCCAGAATATCGACAAGGTTGATGATGTTTGACAAGGTAACCGGGAAGCCGCCAGTCAGTTCAAGGCTTTGTGTGCCGCTGGTCAGGGTCAGGCTGCCGGGGGCAATGTCCAGTTGGGCAACGCGCTGGGCGCCGTAATCAATGCTGATCTGGGTGATGGTTCCGTTCGCGGTGCCATTGTCAAGCGCGGTGCTGAATTCCTGCGCAGTGCCGGACGGGGTGATCCCGCTGCCCTGCACACGCAAGGTGTAAAGCGTCGGATCACTTTCGTCCAGACTGTTGAACTGCGCCGTGAAGCTGGTTGAGGTCAGCACCGGGTTGGACGCGAAATAGGCGTCTTCGGTGGTGAAATTGTCCAGCAGGTCAATATTGCCAAAGTTGAAATCCGCCAGCCGCGTGTCGCCAAGGCCGTCCAGCAGGGTTTGGAAATTGCGGTTCAAAGATATTGTGGTCATATGCTTAAACTTCCTTTACTTGAATGACGATTACCCAGAACCGGAAATTTCGATGGCCGGGGAAATAGTTAATATTTCCTTGCTTATGCCGCAGGCGACGACTTCAGATCAAGATAATTCGAGTGTGAGTGCATGACATTGACAAGGAATACGGCCAAGGTCCGGGGCGGTGTTGTGGCTGTGGTATTGGCCGTGTCAGCATGTTCCGACGGCGCTGGCCCACAGGTCGGGTTGCGATTGGCGCAGGCGGATCTGGGGTATGGACGGGGCGCGCTGGACCATGCGGTTGCGGAATTTCTGGCGCCAGCGCCCGCCGCGTCAGGGGGGGGCGGTCTTGGCCTGCCGGGCGGCGGCGGCGGTGGTGGTGCGGGCAGTGGCGGCGCGTCGGCGCGCGCAGAAATCGATTTCCGTGCTATTACCGGACGTGAAGCCGCTATCGCCCTTGATATGCGTCACCCCCTTGCGCAAGGCTGGCACCTGCAAGGCAGTGTGCGGCTGGGGCAGGGGCAAACCGATTATGTCATGCCTGCGGGCACATTGCAGGTGCCAGCGGGGCCGGTCAGCGTGATCATTGGCGAAGATGTGACGCTGAAGGCGCGCCACCGTTTTATCGAGGCCGAAGCCCTGGCGCTGCGCCAGTTTGAAACCCCGCTGCCGGGGATGGTGGCGCTTGGGGCAGGGGGCGGGGTGCGGGCCACGGACAGCCGATTGCAGGTGCGCACCGCAACCCTGTTCCCGATCGAGATTGACAGCCGCCACCGGCAGGTGCAGCCCTATGGGGTTGTGCAAGTCCACTATGCCCCCCCTCGCCTGCCTGCACGGGTGTTTGTGGAAGGGCGCGTCTATGGGCGCCGCGCTGCGGGGCTGCGTGCGGGGCTGGATGTGGCGCTGCCCTGACGGAAAGGGCCAGCGCCGGGTGTCGCGTCAGGCCACGCTGTCCATATTGCCCAGCAAGATGCCCACCATATCAATGCCCACAAGGCTGCTGTTCAGCGTGGCAATGTCGATTCCGGTTTCAACATGGGTATTGGTGCGCGACAGCGACATCGCTTCGAAATCCGTATCTGCGTCGAAAAACACCCAGCGCGGCGGGGTCGCGGATTGCAGGCCCACAGCGGCGCGCAGCACTTCCAGCGCGTCCAGCGCGGTCACCGCCCCGTCACCATTCACGTCAGCGGCAATGAAATTCTGCGCTTGCGCCGGGCCAAAGGACGGGTTCAGCCCCACCGCAAGGCGCAGCACGTCCAGCGCGTCCAATGCGGTGATGGCCGGATCGCCGGTTTGCCAGTCGCGGCTGGCGTCCAGACGGCCTGACATGCCCATGTTTGGGTGCAGCGTGAATGCGCCGGATGACAAACTTGCCGCTTGCAGCGCCGCGCCCGCATCTGGGGTGAAAGTGACGACAGCCCCCGCCATGGGCGTGTCGTCCAATGCGGCAAGCGCCCCTGACACGGTCAGCGGCCCGTCACCGGGGTTCGGGCCGGGTTCCGGCGGGGTGAATTCCGTGGTGAAACTGGTGCTGTTTTGCGCATTCGTGCCCGCAACAGTGGTGGTGGCGGTGGCGGTCAGGGTTGTGCCATCGGGCAGGGCGGCCAGATCGTCGGCCGGGATGGTGACAGCCCATAGCCCCGCGCTGACCTGTTCGGTGTAGGTTTGCCCGTTCAGCGTGACAGTGACCAGCACCCCGTCCGGCACGTTTTGCGCACTGCCTGTCAAACTCAGCCCCTGATCGCGGATTTCGGCCGTCATGCCACCGTCAAAGGGCAGCGCATCAATGCCCAGGACAGGGGCGGGAAAGTCAAGGCTGGCGGTAAAACCGGTCAGGTTGAAATTATAGCTGTTGTCGAACTGGTCGACCAACTGCAGGGGCAGCTGATAGGCCGTGCCGTTTGTCAGCCGCGCCAGCGTTGCGCCGGGGAAATCAATGACCCAGCCCCCGTCTGCAATGGTGGCAGTATGCGCCACACCGGCAAGCGTCATGGTGACTGTGCCACTGGTTGCGCTGGTCACCCCGCTGAAGCTGACGCCCTGCATCAGATCCGCCCCTGTCAGCGTTGCGCCGAATGGTGACGGGAAGGTGCCCAGCGTTGGGGCGTCGAATGTGGTGCGGAAGCCGAATGTGGTTTGCACCGGGCCAGTGGCGGTCTGCGCGGTCGCAGTGATGTCGTAGTTTGTGCCATTGGCCAGACCTGCCAGATCAGCGGGCATAAGCGTATAGGTCCACTGGCCGGAAGTTGTGCGCACAGTGGCGTCCTGCCCGTTCAGGGAAATGACCACCTCGGTGCCCTCGGGAATATCCTGGGTCTGGCCCGACAGGGTGACGGGCAAATTGCGTTCCTGCGCGCTTAGGAATTCCCCGAATGCCGGGGTCTGAAGGGTGATCTGGCCTTGTGGCACAGGGCTGTCCAGCGTGCCGTCAGGGGTATAGACCCCATCTGCAAAGCGCAGGAACTGGATGTTGTTTAGCGTATTGTCCCCGTCGCCAAGCGCGCTGGCGCGCTGGTCGTTGACAGTTATTGTGCCCGCAGTGACCGTGATATCATAATCTGCAAATGCGCCGCTGAACCACGCGGTGTTCACCCCGCCTGCGCCGTCAATCACATTGTTGCCGTGCCCGACCAGCAGGATGTTGTTCAGGCTGTTACCAGTCAGCGCCAGATCGCCCGCCCCCAGCAGGCCCCCTTCGGCCACGCCGTCCAGCAATGTCAGGTTGCTGGACGCCATGATCCGGCTGCCGCCCACAATGTCCAGTTTCACATTGCTGATGCTCAGGTCGATGGCGGCGCGCAATTCCTGCCCCTGCCAGTCGATCACCACCGTCACAGGGGTGGCTTGCGCCCCAAGGTTCAGCGCGTAGCCGCCTGCGCTTGCGGTCGTGGTGGTCTGGCCCAATGCAGTAATGGTCACACCGCTGGCAGCTTCGCCCAGCGAATAGAACCCGTCGCCGTCGTGATCGTCATAGGCCACCCCGGTCAGGAAACGGTCCCCCAGCGCTTCGCGCCCGAATTTATTGGTTATGACCGAGGCGTTGAAAACCGTTCCACTGCTATTGGTATAGTCGCCCATCACCTGCGCGATGCCCGCTTCGGTGTAATCGGCATTCAGCAGGTTGGGCCGGTGGGTGATGGAATAGAACAGGCCCTGATGGTGGCCAATGCCTGACAGACCACTCAGAACCGCCTGTTCCGCGTTGTAATTCCCTGTTGTTGCGGAAAATGACAGGTTTTCACCCACAAAGCTGGACCCGTAGCCTGCATCAAGGGCGCGGTCGACGGGGGTTGTGCCATCCAGCCAGTGATGGCCTGCATTCGGACCATCCAGTTGCACATTCCCCGCAAGATAGGCGTCCGAATGGGTGACAGCGGCCTGCGACAGTGCAGTGTTCACCGCCAGAGGCTGGCGCACGCCGTCAGCGATTGTGGTTGCGGGTGTCGCGCTGGAGCCGCTTGTGGGGTTGGGGTCATTCAGGCCTATGCCGAAACGTTCAGCCTCGCCCGTGGGGTTCAGGCGGGCACGGTTCAGTTGTTCAAGAAAAAACTGTTCTGAATTGGTCAGCATCAAAAAAAACTCCGGATCAAGGCCGCGATGACATGTCCCGCGCAGGGTGTCAGGGCATAGTTTAGTGCAGGCGGCTTAAAATGTCATTATTTAGCCGCGCGACGCGATGGCGGCGTATGGGTCAATGGAAATCCCGGCTTGGGAACAGGCGTTTGGCCTGTTCGCGCGGGTGGTGGGCGCGGGGCGGGTAGCGGGGCGGGCGCGGCGCGTCATCGGCCTGTGGGGCGGTCAGTCCAATGTCGTGATCCATGGGATGGCCCAGGTCGGATAAATGATGCGACATATCCTCGATCTGGTCGGCAATCAGATGTGCCACGGCCCCTTCGCGTTCCAGCCGCCCGGTGACCCGCAGCAACCGCCCCCCCATGACAACCCGCCGGAACCGGGCATAGGTTTTGGGCCAGACCACCACGTTGCACACGCCGGTTTCATCCTCCAGCGTCAGGAAAATAACGCCCGATGCCGTGCCGGGGCGCTGGCGGGTGATGACCAGCCCGCACACGGCATGTCGCCCAGGCGGCACGGCAAGAAGCTGGTCATGCGCCGTCAGGGTGCCCATGGCGGGGCGCAGCAGTTCCATAGGATGGGCGCGCAGGCTCAGGCGCAGGGTGATGTAATCTTCCACCATCTCCTCGCCCAGATGCATGGCGGGCAGGGACACGGGCGGTTCGCGCAGCCCCTCGCCATCAATGGGGTCGGCAAACAGCGGCAGGGGCGCGGGCGCGCGAATGGCCCGCACGGCCCAAAGGGCCGCGCGCCGCGTCAGCCCCGTTCCCGCAAAGGCATCGGATTCCGCCAGCCGGTCCAGCACCGCAGGCGCGATCCCGGCGCGCAACCACAGGCTTTCGGGATCGGGATAGCCATTGCCGCGCGCGGCCACAATCCAGTCCGCATCTTCCTTGCGAAAGCCCTTGATCTGACGAAACCCCAATCGCAGCGCCAGCGCGCCATCGCCGCGCCGTTCCAGAAGATTGTCCCAGCCGGAATGGTTCACGCAGACCGGGCGCACATCCACGCCATGGTCGCGCGCATCGCGCACAATTTGCGCAGGGGCATAAAACCCCATCGGCTGGCTGTTCAGCAACGCACAGGCAAAAACCGCCGGATGGTGGCATTTCAACCATGAGGATACATAGGTCAGCATGGCAAAGGCCGCGGCATGGCTTTCAGGAAAACCGTAATCGGCAAACCCTTCGATCTGGGCAAAGCACGCCTCGGCCACGTCGCGGGCGTAGCCGTTGGCCAACATCCCGTTGATGAAGCGGTCCTTATGCGCGCCTATCGTGCCCATGCGCCGGAAGGACGCCAGCGACCGGCGCAGATGGTCGGCTTCTTCTGCAGTGTAGCCCGCCCCCACAACGGCAATCTGCATGGCCTGTTCCTGAAACAGCGGCACCCCCAGCGTTTTGCGCGTGACCTGTTCCAGCGCGGGGCCAAAGGGTTCGGGCGTTTCCAGCCCCTGACGGCGGCGGATATAGGGCTTGACCATGCCGCCCTGAATGGGACCGGGGCGCACAATGGCCACTTCGATGACCAGATCATAGAAGGTGCGCGGCCGCATACGGGGCAGGAAATTCATCTGTGCGCGGCTTTCCACCTGAAACACGCCCACTGCATCAGCCCGGCACAGCATGTCATAGGTGGCGCGGTCTTCTTGTGGCACGCTGTCCAGTGTCAGGTGGGTGTGGTTATGGGTTTGCAGCAGATCAAACGCCTTGCGAATACAGGTCAGCATGCCCAGCGACAGGATATCAACCTTCAGGATACCCAGCGCGTCAATATCATCCTTGTCCCATTCGATGACAGTGCGCCCCTCCATCGCGGCGTTTTCAATGGGGCATAATTCGTCAAGCCGGCCTTTGGTAATGACAAACCCGCCGACATGCTGGCTAAGATGGCGGGGAAACCCGATAATTTCTCCAATCAGGCGCAGGGTCAGGGACAGGCGGCTGTCGCGCGGGTCCAGCCCCAGTTCGCGCAGGCGCGCAGGGTCCGCGCCGCTGTTGGAATGGCCCCATATCTGGCCTGCCAGTGCGGTGGTGACATCGGCACTTAGCCCCATGACCTTGCCCACCTCGCGGATGGCGGCGCGGGTGCGGAAATGAATGACCGTGGCGCACAGCCCGGCGCGGTCGCGGGTGTAGCGGTCATAGATCCACTGAATCACCTCCTCTCGGCGTTCATGTTCAAAATCCACGTCAATATCGGGCGGTTCGGCGCGGTGGCGTGAAATGAAGCGTTCAACCACCATGCCAATCATGTCGGGGCTGACATCCGTGATGCCCAGCAGGTAGCACAGGATGGAATTTGCCGCAGACCCGCGCCCCTGACACAGAATGCCGCGCGACCGCGCATGCGCCACAATGTCATGCACTGTCAGGAAATAGGCCGCATAGTTCAGGTCAGCCACCAGCGCCAGTTCTTTGGCCATCAGCCCTTGCACCCGCGCAGGCGCGCCTTGCGGGTAGCGCCGCGCCATGCCTTCGCGGGCCAGCCGTTCCAGCCGCGCTTGCGGGGCTTCGCCCTGTGCCACCTCGTCGGGGTAGTCATAGCTTAGCTGCCCCAGATCGAAGCCGCAGCGCGCCGCAATGTCCAGCGTGCGTCGCAGCGCGGCAGGGTGGTTGCGATACAGGCGCGCCATATCGGCATGGCCCTTCAGGCGGCGTTCCGCATTGGGCAGGGCGCGGGTGCCGATCTGGTCAATGGTGATCCCGCAGCGCAGGCAGGTCAGCACATCGGCCAAGGGGCGGCGCGCGGCGCGGTGCATCAGCACATCGCCCAGCGCCACCATGGGGGTGCTGGCGCGCAGGGCCATCCGCGCGCAGGCATCAAACCACGCCTGATCACTGCCATCATAGCGGGGGGGCGCGCCCAGAAACACCTGACCGGGATAGCGCGCTTGCAGGGCCTGCAGCGGGGCTGTGGCCTGCGCCAGGTCCGTGGGGGGCAGGGCAATCAGGACCATGCCCTGACAGCCGGTTTCAAGGTCGCGCATTGTCAGGTGACACCCCCCTTTGGGGGCGCGGCGTTTGCCCAGTGTCAGCAAGCGCGCCAGCCGGTGATAGGCCGCGCGGTCAGTGGGCAGGGCAATCCAGTCCACGGCGCAATCATCCAGCACCAGCCGCGCGCCGACAATCAGCTTCGGCAACTCTGGCAGGTCGACATGGGACAATTCCTGCGCCGAAACCTGTTGGCGTGACGACGCATCCATGCGTGTGCCAGACCGCACCGGCAGGCCCTTGCCTGCATCCGTCCGCAGGGTTTTCAGGGCCGACCATGCGCGCACCACCCCCGCCAGCGAATTGCGGTCCGTTATGGCAATGGCCGCCAGCCCCAGTTCGGCGGCGCGCAGCACCAGTTCTTCGGGGTGCGATGCGCCCGTCAGAAAGGTGAAATTCGATGTGACGCATAATTCGGCATAGCTCATGCGAATTCGCCCTGCACAAACCAGCCGGGATTTTGGGGCGTGTGAAACAGCCACAACCTGCGGCCCTGGCGGGTGTGAATGCACCAGTAATCGCGCATGCCTGTCCGCCAGTTCGGGTCATCGAACCACCATTCGGGTGCAATGCGTTCCGGCCCGATGGCGCGCGCGGTGTGCAGATGCATGCGCCGCCACTGGAACCGCGCGGGCGGTGTGGGGCCTGTGGCGGCAATGGCTTCGGGGGGGAACAGGTGCAGGGGGCGGGGCGGGGCGGGGCGCCAGCCTGTTTCAGGCGCGCTATGGGCTGCGGGCGCTATCAGGAAACTGCGTTCGGGGATGTGGCTGTCGGCGGGCAGAAAGCGGCGCACATTTTCCAGCCCGATACGGGTTCCGATGCGGGTGACCAGATCGGCCAGCCGGTCGGGGGTTTGCGATGTGGCCCCTATTGCGGCCTGCTGCGCGGCCAGCGGTTCTGTCAGCGTGGCTTCCAGCCGCACCTGGTCAATGCCGAACCCCGCCTGCACAGTGCCCACACCCCGTTCAAACAGGGGCAGAATGCGCGCGGGGTCGCGCATGGCGGCGGCCAGCCGCAATTCCACCTGCTGGCTGCCCTGATCCACCCGCCGCAAGGTCAGCACCAATGCGCGCGCGCCAACCCCCTGCGCGTGCAATTTGGCACATAGCGCGTCCAGCAAGCGGCCCGTGGCGGTCATGACATCGCCAACCAGACCAATGGGGTCAGGCAGGGTCAGGCGCACGGCGTAATGCACCGGCGCAGCTTCGGGGGTGACGGGTTCGGGCAGATGGCCAAGCGCCTGATCCAGCCGTTGCAACAGGGCGGGTCCAAACCTGCGGGCCAGTGGGGCGCGTGCCGTGTCCGACAAGTCACCGATGGTGCGCAGGCCCAGCCGTTGCAGCGCGGTGCTGGTTGCATTGTCCAGCCGCAGCGCGGCCACGGGCAGGTTGTCCAGCGGTTGTTCTGCCTGCGTGCCGTAATGCGCCCGCGCCCATGCCGCCCCGCGCGTGTTGCCCAGCCCCAGCCGCACCTCCAGCCCGGCGGCGTCCAGCCGCGCGCGCAGGCGCGCCAGCAGCGCCCCCTCGCCCCCCCACAGATGGGCTGAACCGCTGATATCCAGCACCAGCCCGTCTGCGCCGTCATGCCCCACCCAAGGGCACCAGCGCATGGCCCAGCGGCGCAGCGTGGCCAGAAAACGCGCGTCCAGATCCGGGCGCGCGGGGCGGCATACCATGTCGGGGCAAAAAGCGCGTGCATCGGCCAGCGACATGCCACACTGCAACCCCGCCTGTTCGGCATGGCGGTTCAGGCAATACAGCCGGTCGCTGTTGTCCTGCCGGATGGTCAGCGCAAAGGGGCCGTCAACCGGATGCGCCCGCAGAACCCGATCTGTTGCCAGTCGGGGAAACCACATGCAAATGACGCGTTTCTGAATCCCATCGAACATGCCAGGCCCCAATTGTTCCTGATTTGTTCTTATTAATTTCCCAATGCATCAGAGTCGAGTCGCTTCTGTTCACATCCAGAACAGGGGTGGCGTGCCAACGTGTTTCTGCGGCATTGGACCCCATCCCTTCAGGAATGATGCACAGCCCTGTGGTGTTTCCCGCGCGTGCCGCCAGTTGCAGCCTGCGCCCCGCGCGCAAGTCCAGCGCGCGGGTGATGGCGATGACAACCAGCGGTGTGGACCCATCCCTAAGCGCTTCTTCTGCTACTGCGAGTGTGTCGGTCTGGTTGGGCGTGCAGGCCAGCATGATGCGGGCAGGGTCCACAAAGGCCGCAAGGCCGGGCGGGTGCAGGGTGCCGGCCTGCCTGCTTTCGCATACCCACAACACCATTCCCGCCATTCTTGCCGCAAGGACAGCGGCAAACGCCACTGCCCCCGCGCCGGACACTTCATGGACACGGGCGGCACGCAGAAAACTGGAAGATGACGGATCACAGGACATGGTGCCAATATATGGCACCATGTCAGGCGTTTCAAACGGCGGTTACAGGGCTGGCCCCCGTCAGGGGGTTATGCCGCGCGCCCGAACAGCGGTTGGGGCCGCAAATGCGTCAGACTGCGCCACAGCCATTCCCACGGCCCGTAGATGAAATGTCGAAACCACAGATGCGCGAAACCGCACAGCCCCATGACAACCCCGCCCGCAAGTGCGACGACAGCAAGCGTGCCGGTCTGGCCGATCAACTGAAAGCCCCAGCCATAAAACAGCATTTGCCCCAGCGCCGAAGACCCCAGATACCCTGTCAGACTCATCCTGCCCAACGGGGCCAGCAGGGTATGCACCCACTGCAGGCGCGGGCCATGCAAGGCACCTGTCAGGACCATAAGATACCCCAGCGCCATCAGCGGCGTTTCCAGATACAGCATGAACCAGATGCCCCGTGGCGTCTGGATCAGGTGCAGTCCGGCCCATGCCCCCAGACCCAGCAACAGGCACACAGCACCTGCGCGCAACATCGCCCCGCGCCGCGCCGCGATATGCGCCAGAAGGGCAGCTTTGCCCGCTGCAAGCCCCAGCAGGAACAGGCCCGACAGCATGAACAGCCGCAACAACAGCATTCCCGCCGCCCCGTCAGCGGCCCCCGTGACCATATTCAGGTTTTGGGTGACCGCATCTGCATATTGCGGCAAGGCGAAGGCTTGCAGGCTGTCCCCATGCCCTTCGGGCACAGGTGCGGGCGGGCCAACCCCGCTCAGGGCAAGGGCCGCAGGCCCCGCCAGAATTAACCCCACCCCCAGCGCGCAAATGACCCGCTGCGACAGGCGCGCGGCCAGCGGAAGCAGCAGCCCCAATGCGGCATAGGTCATCAGGATGTCGGCCCAGAACAAAAAGATCGCATTGAACGCCCCGATCGCGCCCAGAACCAGAAACCTGCGCATGATCTGCAGCGCTGATGCGCCGCCTTCGGGACCTGCGCGCTGCAAGATCATGCTGAAACTTAGCCCGAACATGAAAGAAAAGGCCGCAAGCGCCTTGCCGTCAAAAAACATGTCCAGCAAAGTCCATGCAGCGCGGTCCAGTGGCCCCAGCATGTCAGCGCGCGCCGCCGGGTCCAGATAGGCCAGCCCCGAAAAGGTCATCATGTTCATAACGATGACAACCGCCAGTGCCACGGCGCGCACTGTGTCGATACGGGTGTTCCGCTGGTGTTCGTGCAAAGCCATCGCCGCCGCCCCCCCCTTCGCTACAGGCTGTTCCACTGCAGGGCCGAAAGCATAAAATGCCGCCCATCGAAGGCCAGTCATGCCCGTTTTCAGCGCGTGAAATGGGCGTTTTCGTGCCAAAACCGCCATGATTGCGCGGGGGGCGGGGGGGGCACAGAAGGGGAGATTTCCGGTTTGCGCAACTGCGCGGGCGCGGAGCACACGCGCGGGGCAGGGCGCACCGCCAAATGCATGGCATTCCAGCTGCACCAGCCCAGTTGCGCGCGCGGATTACCCTGTCATCTTCTCATCTTGAAGATGCGACATTTTCCATGGCGCGCGTGTGTCGGGCGCGCCGAACAGATACCCTTGCAGACAATCAACCCCCATATCGACCAGCATCCGCGCATCTTCTGCGGTTTCAACGGATTCCGCGACAGTGAACATGTCGAAATGCCGTGCAATTGACACCAGCGCCTGTGTCAGGATCTGGTTGTCGGGGTTTTCACTGATACCGCGAATGAACTCGCCATCAATCTTGATGATGTCGAAATAAAAATCCTTCAGATACCGGAAGGCGGTGTAGCCCGCGCCGAAATCATCCAATGCGAAGCATATGCCGCGTTCTTGCATGTCCTGCATGAAAACCGTCACAAGGTCAGGCATGACAATGGCCGAGGATTCCGTGATTTCAAGGATCAGCCGCTCCCCGATCCTGGGGTCCTGACGCAGGCCGCGTTCCAGCGTGGCCAGCCATTCGGGGTATCCGATGGACCGCGCTGACATGTTGATGGACAGCCGGATTCCAGGTTCGACAGCCAGCGTGTTCAACCCCATTTCCAGCGCCAGACAGTCAATCTTGCGGCCCAGTTCCATCGTTTCGACCGCGCCCATGAAATCGACCGCGGGAATGATCCTGCCCTTGGGGTCCATGATTCGGATCAACCCCTCATAGAAGGCCACGCGCCGCGGCATGCGCGCTTGCACGACAGGCTGGAAGGCCAGCATCGCGCGACGATCCTTCAACGCGTGTTCCACCAGACTGATCGCATCTTGCCGCGTTTGTTCTGCCGCTGCAGCAAAAGGGGAAGAATGCGCTGCATCCTCATTATAGGGCCGACCAGTAAGTGGGTTTGACATCAGGACTACTCCAAGGCTTTTCCCGACATTCGCGTGTTGCACTTAATCGGCGGTTAAATTCAGGCGATTCTCTAAAATACTTGTCATATTTTCAGCTTTGCGCGACGCCTTGGGCGCGGATTGCTTTCGGCGGACGGCCCGCGTATAGGCTTTTGCAAAATCCGGCGGCGTCAAAGGACAGCAATCATGGGCGAATCTTCGGCAAATTCGATGTGGGGCGGGCGTTTTGCAGCAGGCCCGCACGCCATCATGGAGGCCATCAATGCCTCAATCGGTTTTGACCAGCGCATGGCCGCGCAGGACATCGCCGGATCGCGCGCGCATGCGGCCATGCTGGCGGCAACGGGAATCATCACGGCGCAGGATGCACAGGCCATTGATCAGGGGCTGCACCAGGTTCTCACCGAGATTGAGGGCGGCAGTTTTGCTTTCTCGACCGCGCTGGAAGACATACACATGAATGTCGAGGCGCGCTTGTCAGACCTTATCGGTGCCCCGGCAGGGCGCCTGCACACAGCACGGTCGCGCAATGATCAGGTCGCGCTGGATTTCCGCATCTGGGTGCGCGACCAATGCGACGCCGCGATTGCGGGCATCGACGCGCTGATGCGCGCCTTTCTGGCACAGGCCGAAGCGGGCGCAGATTGGGTCATGCCCGGATTCACCCATCTGCAAACTGCGCAACCTGTCACATGGGGCCACCATATGATGGCCTATGTGGAAATGCTGGCCCGCGACAAGGGCCGTTTCCAGGATGCACGCGCGCGCATGAACGAATGCCCCCTTGGGGCAGCCGCGCTGGCGGGCACGTCCTTTCCCATCGACCGCCAGATGACGGCCAGGGCGCTGGGCTTTGACCGGCCCACGGCGAATTCCCTTGATACTGTGTCGGACCGCGATTTCGCGCTGGAATTCCTGTCAGCGGCCAGCATTTGTGCGATGCACCTGTCGCGCTTTGCCGAAGAACTGGTCATCTGGTCCTCGGCGCAATTCCGCTTTGTGCGCATGTCCGACCAGTTTTCCACCGGCTCCAGCATCATGCCGCAAAAGCGCAACCCCGATGCCGCCGAATTGCTGCGCGCCAAACTGGGGCGCATCCTTGGGGCAACTGTGGCGCTGTTCACCGTCATGAAGGGGCTGCCGCTGGCCTATTCCAAGGACATGCAGGAAGACAAGGAGCAGGTGTTTGACGCCGCCGATACCCTTATGCTGGGCCTTGCCGCCATGGAAGGCATGGTGCGCGACCTGACGGCCAACCGCGCCACGCTCGAAACTGCGGCCGCCTCCGGGTTTTCGACCGCAACCGATCTGGCCGACTGGCTGGTGCGCGAACTGAACCTGCCCTTCCGAGAGGCGCACCACGTCACCGGGTCCCTTGTCAAACTGGCCGAGGACAGCGGCTGCGACCTCCCCGACCTGACGCTGGACGACATGCAAAAAGTGCATGGTCAAATCACGCAGGCGGTCTATTCTGTGCTGGGGGTGCAGAACTCGGTCAACAGCCGCACCAGCTATGGCGGCACAGCCCCCGCAAATGTCCGCGACCAGATCGCCCGCTGGAAAGGAATATTGTCATGAAATACGCCCTGCTGGCTGCCGTGTTCGTGCTCAGCGCCTGCGGTGCCGAAGCCCCGCCAAGTTACCCCGCACCAGCACAATCGGGCCTCAGTGTCACAGGTGACGCGCGCATTGGCGTGGGCGCAGACCTATGACGCCCCTGCGCATGATCTATCTGGCGCTGGCCATCTGGGGCACACTTCATCCGATGTATTGGTTCATCACATGGTTTGTGCAAAATGAATGGTCGCTGATGGCCATGGTCGACGCGTGGCATGCCAACGCGGCCACCAGCGGGCTGGTCTGGGACCTGACAATTGCCGCTGTCGCGTTGACGCTGTTCGTGCTTGTCGAAAGCTGGCAGCGCCGCCGGTTCATAGGGCTTCTGGCCATTCCGGCGACATTTTGCATCGGCGTGTCTTGCGGCGTGCCGCTCTATCTGTTCCTACGCTCCCGCCCGGAGTGACCGCTCTTTCATCTTGCCACAAATACTCTCGCCGAAGGCACCCGCCCCAACGCCCCGGCCAGCCGCCTGACCGAAAGCACCCCTGATGGATCATTTCCTGTATCGCAACGGTGTCCTGCACGCCGAAGATGTGCCCCTTTCCCGCATTGCAGCGGATGTGGGCACGCCGTTTTATTGCTATTCCACGGCCACTCTGACGCGCCATTTCCGCTTGTTTCAGGACGCGCTGTCGGGGATGGATCATCTGGTATGCTTTGCCATCAAGTCGCTGTCCAATCAGGCCATCTTGCAGACCCTGGGGGCCTTGGGCGCGGGTATGGATGTGGTGTCAGGGGGCGAATACCGCCGCGCCCTGGCGGCGGGCGTGCCCGGCGACCGGATCGTGTTTTCCGGCGTGGGCAAGACGCGCGCGGAGATGGAATTTGCGCTGGCCCATGGTATCCGGCAATTCAACGTTGAATCCGCCGAAGAACTGCGCGTTCTGTCCGCGGTTTCCAGCGCCATGGGCGTGGTTGCGCCGATCACCTTGCGCGTGAACCCTGATGTGGACGCCAAAACCCATGAGAAAATCGCCACAGGCCGCAAGGAAGACAAATTCGGCGTGCCCATCGCGCAGGCCCGCGCCATCTATGCCGAAGCGGCCACCCTGCCGGGCATCGAAATTGTGGGAATTGATGTGCATATCGGCAGCCAGCTGACCGAGCTTGCCCCTTTTGAAGCCGCATTTACAAAAATCGCGGACCTGACACGCGAGTTGCGCGCAGATGGCCACACCATCCGGCGGCTGGATCTGGGCGGGGGGCTGGGCATTCCCTATACGCGGTCCAATGAAACCCCGCCCCTGCCGCTGGAGTATGGCGCCATGATCCAGCGTGTTCTGGGGGATCTGGATGTTGAAATTGAGATTGAACCGGGCCGCCTGATTGCGGGCAATGCGGGTATTCTTGTGGCCTCGGTCATCTACCTGAAGCAAGGCGAAGGGCGCGATTTCCTGATCCTTGATGCGGCAATGAACGACCTGATCCGCCCTGCCATGTATGGCGCGCATCATGACATTGTGCCAGTTGTGGAACCTGTCGCGGGTGTGGAACAGCGCGCGGTGGATATTGTCGGCCCCGTATGCGAATCGGGCGACACTTTCGCCAAGTCGCGCAACATGCCCCCGCTGGGGCCTGAGGATCTGGTCGCGTTCCGCTCGGCGGGTGCTTACGGCGCTGTCATGTCGTCAGAATACAATACCCGCCCCCTGATCCCCGAAGTTCTGGTGAAAGATGATCAATATGCTGTCATCCGTCCGCGCCCAAGCTTTGACGAAATCATCAACCGCGATACATTACCGGAATGGCTGACGCAAAAGCCATGATCCGGCTGGCCTGCCGAACGGGCCGATGAGAGAGGGTTGATGTTCCGCCGTAGCCGACCAGATACACCGCCTGCCCTGACCCGCGCCTTGCGTGGGACATTGGCGGGGATATGGGCGGAAAGACTGGCGCGCGCGTTCTGGCCTTTCAGCAGTGTTGTGTTGTTTGCGGCCGCCGCGCTGGGCTTCGGGGTGCAGGACCATTTGCCGCCATTCTGGGCGGGGGCGCTGGTGCTTGTGATTTTGGGCGCGGCGCTGGGCAGTTTGCTGGTCGGGGCGTGGCGTCTGCGCGTGCCGTTTTCCGCCGATGCCGCGCGCCGTCTGGATCAGGCATTGCCGGGGCGGCCGTTGTCCACGCTGGCGGACCATCAGGCCATTGGCGCGCAAGACGCGGCCTCGGCACGGGTGTGGGCCGTGCATATGGCACGGATGCAGGCGGGGCTTGCGCATGCCACGCCCGTGCGCGGTGATCTGCGGCTGGCGCGGTTTGACCGTTTTGGCCTGCGCTACATCGCGCTGACGGCATTTACCGTGTCGGTGGTGTTCGGCGCGCCAACGCGGGTTGGGGAAATATCGGATATTGCGCAAATTTCGGGCCGTGCCGAAGCGGTGGCCCTTGGCCCGTCATGGGAAGCATGGGTGCAGCCGCCCCCCTATACCGGTCGGCCCAGCCTGTATTTGAACGAAGTGGACCGCGCGCGTCTGGACCTGCCGCAGGGCAGCCGTGTGACTGTGCGGTTTTATGGTCAGCAGGGCGTCATGTCGGTGCATGAAAGCCTGTCGGACCGGGACGCGGCAAACCCTGACGATATGGCGCAGGATTTCGACATCGAACGTTCTGGCAGGCTAAGTATTCGTGGCCCCGGCGGGCGGGATTGGGAAGTGGTCGCGCTGGCGGACCAGCCCCCTGCTGTGGCGCTGGACGGTGTGGCAGGGCGCGAACGCGGCGGGTTGATGCGGCAGGATTTCACCGCGCGCGATGATTACGGTGTGGTCGCGGGCCATGTCCATATCGATATTGATCTGGGCAATGTTCCGCGCGAATTCGGCCTTGCGCTGCCGCCTGAACCCCGCGACGCGCTGACAATGGCCTTGCCATTGCCTGTTTCGGGGTCGCGCGTGGAATTTTCGGATGCCTTTATCGAAGATTTCTCCCAGCACGCCTGGGCGAACATGCCTGTGACTGTGGCGCTTCAGGTCGAAGATGCGCGTGGCCAGCATGCGCGGACCGAAGCGCAGGGAATGACATTGCCGGGGCGGCGTTTTTTCGACCCTATGGCGGCAGCCGTCATCGAATTGCGCCGTGACCTGCTGTGGAACCGTGAAAATGCCGTGCGCGCGGGCCAGTTGATGCGCGCCATCGGCCACCACCCGCAAGACGCCTTTCGCGGGATCGAGGCGCGGATCAGGTTCACAGAAACGCGCGATCTGCTGCTGGCCAGTCTGAATGATGGCGGCCTTGACGGGGCCACCCGCGATGATCTGGCGCAGCGCATGTGGGATCTGGCCGTGTTGCTGGAAGAAGGCGAGTTGGCTGATGCCCGCGAACGGTTGCGCCGTGCACAGGAACGGCTGGACGAAGCCGTGCGCAGCGGCGCAGACCCGTCCGAAGTGGCCGAGTTGATGGACGAATTGCGCGATGCCATGCGCGCGTATATGCGCCAGCTGGCCGAGCAGCCCCGTGAACGCGGCGAAGCGCCCCCTGACGGCGAAAGCATGGAAATCACCCAAGACCAGATTCAACAGCTTCTGGACCGCATACAGGAGTTGATGGAAGAAGGCCGGATGGATGAAGCCGCCGAGTTGCTGGCGCAATTGCAGGCATTGCTGGAAAACCTGCAAATGGCCGAAGGGCAGGGCGGCGAGGGCATGCCCGGCAATGACGCCATGGAAGGGTTGGGGGACGCGCTGCGCGAACAACAAAATCTGGCGGATGACACGTTCAACGACCTGCAGGAGCAGTTCCGCAATCGCGAAGACGGGGAAGGGGGCGCCCCCTCTGAGCAGTTGACCGAGCGCCAGCGCGAACTGGCCGATCAGTTGCGCGACCAGCAGCTTGCCCCCCTGCCCGGCGAGGGCACGCCAGAAGGCGACGCCGCGCTGGAGGCGCTGGAACGCGCCCAGCGCGCCATGGAAGACGCCGCGCAATCGCTTGAGGATGGCGACACCAGCGAGGCCCTGAACCGTCAGGCCGATGCCATGGAAGCCATGCGCGACGGTCTGCGCGCCATGAATGACGCCCGCACCCAGACCCAGCGCGCGCAGCAGCAGCAGCAGGGCGAACAAGGTGCGCAGGGGGGGCGCGACCCACTGGGCCGTGACCGCAATCAGGGCGGGGATGTGGGCACCGATCAGGATATGTTGCAAGGGGGCGACACCTACCGCCGTGCGCAGGACTTGCTGGACGAATTGCGCCGCCGGTCTGCCGAACTGGACCGGCCGGAAGTGGAGCTGGACTATCTGCGCCGCCTTCTGGACCGTTTCTGACGCGGGCATACCCACTTGACGTAACCCCGCCTGCCGCCTATACGCCACAATGTCTGCGGTCGGATTCGGCCTGCGGACCTTTTTGTATATTGGATGCGCCTGCCGCCTTCGGGCAGGTCTGGTCCGGCAAGAAGCTGTGAAAGAAAAGCATGACTGACCTCTGGCGGGCACATTGGTGGACCCGGACGAAGACCAGAGCTATCAGACAGCGTTACATCAGCGGGACAACCGCGCGATTTTGAAAGGGCTAGCGATGAACCTTATCGCCCAGATCGAAGCCGAGCAGATTGCAGAGCTTGGCAAGGAAATTCCGGATTTCAAGGCGGGTGATACCATCCGCGTTGGGTATAAAGTGACCGAAGGCACCCGTTCGCGCGTGCAGAACTTCGAAGGTGTGTGCATCGCCCGCAAAGGCGGCGCAGGTATTGCCGCATCCTTTACTGTGCGCAAGATTTCGTTCGGCGAGGGTGTGGAACGTGTGTTCCCCCTGTATTCAACGAATATCGACAGCATTGCTGTTGTGCGCCGTGGTCGTGTGCGTCGCGCCAAGCTGTATTATCTGCGTGACCGTCGCGGCAAATCGGCCCGTATCGCAGAAAAGTCCAACTACCGTCCCATGGACGAAAAAGCTTAAGGAGCGGTCGAATGAAAGCCGATACCCACCCCGATTATCACATAATCAATGTGAAAATGACCGATGGCACCATCGTTCAGATGAAATCGACTTGGGGCGCCGAAGGCGACACCCTGTCGCTGGATATCGACCCCTCTGTGCACCCCGCATGGACCGGCGGTTCGTCGCGCCTGATGGATGCTGGCGGCCGCGTGTCGAAGTTCAAGAACAAATATGCCGGTCTGGGTTTCTGAAACCCGCTGTCATGACTGTTGCAAAAAGGCGCGTTTATCGCGCCTTTTTTGTTTTTAATCATACGCTTGCCATATGGTTTCGGGTGCTTGCACATATCCGTTACCGCGCATAGAAGGGGGCAGGGGCAACGCATCAGGGCACTCGCATGGCGCATATCATCGTGGTCGGCAACGAAAAGGGCGGGTCGGGCAAGTCGACCGTGTCAATGCATGTGTCCGTCGCGCTGGCGCGCATGGGCAAGCGCGTCGGCGCAATGGATCTGGACCTGCGCCAGCTCAGTTTCGGGCGCTACATTGAAAACCGCCGTAATTTCATGGCCAAAAGCGGGATTGACCTGCCAATCCAGACATTCCAGCCTTTGCCCGACATTGACGCAGCCAGCCTGCCGGACGGGGCAAACCTGTCTGATGCGCGCATGTCGGCCGCGCTGGAACTGCTGGAGAAAACCTGCGATTACATCATCATCGATTGCCCCGGTGCGCATACACGGCCCAGCCAGTTCGCGCATTCCGTGGCCGATACGTTGATAACGCCCATCAATGACAGCTTCATTGATTTTGACCTGCTGGCCAGAACCGACCCGGACACAGGCAAGGTGGTGTCCCCGTCCATCTATTCAGAAATGGTCTGGAAGGCCCGTCAGACCCGTGCGCAGGCCGGGTTGCGCCCGCTGGACTGGATTGTGTTGCGCAACCGTCTGGGCACCGTGGCCATGCATAACAAACGCAAGATCGGTGACGCATTGGAAGAACTGAGCAAGCGCATCGGGTTTCGCGTGGCCGCCGGGTTCAGCGAACGCGTGGTGTTCCGGGAACTGTTCCCCCGCGGCCTGACCTTGCTGGACCTGCCCGATATTGGCAATGAAACCATGACTATGTCGCATGTTGCCGCGCGTCAGGAATTGCGCGACCTGTTGGTAACGCTTGAGCTGCCCGATTTGCTGGTCAATATCTGAAATAGCCCCGGCAGGGCAAGCGGGCCTCAAGGTCATTTGACATCCGTTCAAGGCGCATATCGATCTTGTCGCAGCTTTGGCCTGCATCGGGTCTTTTGCCACCCATCAGCGCGGCGAACACTGCGCCAATGCGAAAGCTGTCAGTATCATTTTGAAAACCGGCCATTTTCTTCCCTTTGCCCGCGTGTTCCGGCGCGTGTGTCATGTCGCAAACGCCGCGCCCTTCCGGGGTAATTTCTGGTTAACTGCTGTGGCGGGAATATGGCCGTTGAATGGAACCTCTGTGGCGCTGGCATTGCCCGAACGGCGCGCGCTTGGCAAGAGGGCGCTTTTGCGTCAAATCCTGCGGCAGGCGCGCAATTGTTGATCATACATTTGGGCCCGTGACGCCACCCGGTCGGCGACGCCCAGCAACCATGGTTTGGCATTATATGACCCGCGCGCAAAGCCCGTATGCCCGTCATGATAGGCAAGATACAGGTTGCGCGCATCATTTAGCGCAATCCCGTTGCGTTCGCGGGATTTGTTGGAATACCAGCCCACAAAATCCGTTGCATCCCTGATATTGGTGCGTGTGGCGCGGCGGTTGCCGGTTTCGCGCTGGTATTCTTCCCATGTGCCGTCCAGCGCCTGCGAATATCCAAGCGCTGAGGATTGGCGCCCCATGGGGATAACGCCCAAAGTGTAGCGCACCGGCGTGCGCGCGTCCCCGATGAAGCGGCTTTCGGCATGGATAATCGCCATCTGGACGGGAATTGAAACGCCCCAGCGCCGTTCTGTTGCGCGCATGGCCGCGAAATACTGCGGGCGTTCCGTTGCCAGCAGGCAGGCGTTGTCCAGGTTGCGCGGTGCAGAAAACTGCTGCCTGCCACCACATGCGGCCAAAAGGGCCACGACGAAAAGAAGTGCGTATGCTCTGCTCATGACTGCCTCGGGGTTTTTCTTTTATCATATCGGTTTTTGCGCTGAATGAAAGCCTGCCTTGGCCTGATGCGTCTTCTGAATGGGGGCATTTCGCCGGATCTGGCGCGTTCGTGAACACAGCAACGCCCCGGCTTCCGGTTCTTAACGATATTTTCAAGAACTGCGCATATTCTGCCCGATGGGTGAATATAGGTGGGTGTGATGCAAAAAACTGACAATGTCAGGCCGATTATTATCAAGCGCAAGAAAGTCGTTGGTGGCGGGGGCCATCACGGGGGCGCATGGAAGGTGGCCTATGCGGATTTTGTGACCGCGATGATGGCGTTTTTCCTGATGCTGTGGTTGTTGGGGTCGGCTGATGATGAACAGCGCAAGGGTATCGCGGATTATTTCGCGCCAACGCTAAGCTTTCAAAGCAGGTCTTCGGGCGCGGATGGTGTTCTGGGGGGGGCGTCCATGTCGGAAGACACCTCCTTGACCGATGATATTGCCAGCCGCGGCCAGTCGCAGGGGGAAGACACCTTGCTTGAAGACCTTGCAGAGACATTTCAGGCCATGTCCGGCCAAAGCGCGCAATATGAACAAGCGCTGCAGCATGTGAATATCAAGCTGACAGACGAAGGCCTTGTTGTCGAGATTTTCGATCTGCCAGAATCCCACCTGTTTGACGCGCGCAGCGCGCAGCCCAATCCGGTGTTGGGGGTCGTGCTTGACGTGCTGCGCGACGTGTTCGGGATGGTTACCAACCCGATTGCCATCAACGCACATTCGGCCGCGTTTCCGTCTGTTGTGCTGGAAAATCCGGTCTGGACGCTGAGCGTAGACCGCGCGCAAGCGGTGCGCGAGTTGCTGACCAGCCGTGGTCTGGCCGAAGTGCGCATGCACCGGGTGACCGGGCATGCCGACCGCAGCCTTGCGGTTGCCGCCAATGCCATGGACGTGCGCAACAACCGCCTTGAAATCATCTTGTTGCGCAGCAAAGGCGGCTAGTGCCGCGAATTAGCGTGTTATTAACGCAGACCGCGCAGAATGCAGGTAAGAATCATGATGTGCATGGAGTGGATATGAGCATTTCTTCGTCGATGAACGCGGGCATTGCGGGCTTGCGGGCCAATTCAACCCGGTTGGGGACCATCTCGGACAATATCGCAAATTCGGCAACGCATGGGTATCGGCGGTCTGAAACTGCGTTTCATTCCATGGTTGTCGGGTCCGGTGTGGCCGGGCAGGGGGCGTATTCGGCCGGTGGTGTCCGGTCATCGACCTTCCGTCAGGTGGATCAGGGCGGTTCACTTATGGGAACGCAGAATTCCACCGATCTTGCGCTTTCGGGGCGGGGGTTCTTTCCCGTGACCACGGAATTGGGCGCGCGCCTGAATGACGGGACATCCCCGCTTATGCTGTCACCAACCGGGTCGTTCCGGCAAGACAGCACTGGTATCATGCGCGATTCTGCCGGAAACGCATTGCTGGGCTGGCCGGTCAACCCCGACGGGACTGTGCCGGTTTTCCCGCGCGACAACATCTCTGGCCTGCGCCCCGTCCGTGTGGAAGTGAACCAGCAAGTGTCTGTTGCAACCAGTGTTGTCAATCTTGGCGTCAACCTGCCTGCCGCCGCCACATTGCCTGATGCGTCCGGCGACCCGCATCTTATGTCCATCGACTATTTCAATGCGGTCGGGCTGGCTGGAAAGCTGTCTGTGGAATTCACCCCGCAGATTAACCCGCTGGGACCAACCAATATGTGGTCGATGACCTTGACGGAACAGGGCACAGGGGACTTGCTGGGTACCTATACGTTGCAATTCAATGACGCGCCGGGGATTGGTGGAACGCTGCAGGCCGTTACGCGCACCAGTGTTGAAGGTCAGGATTATGACCCGGCAACCGGAGCTTTTGAAGTTGATGTTGCGGGGCAACCGATCAGCTTTGTTGTCGGGAATTATGGCGAATACGGCAGTATGGTCCAGCGCGGCGTGAATTTTTCCCCCGTTGGGGTGGAACAAAACGGTTTTGGGTCGGGCAATATGGTCGGCCTGACTGTTGACGCTGCCGGAAACCTTGATGCTGTCTATGATCAGGGGTTTCGTAGAACCTTGTTCCGCATCCCGATTGTAGATGTGCCCAATCCGAATGGTCTGACGGCATTGAACAACCAGGCATTCCAGGTATCGCGTGACAGTGGCCCGTTCTTCTTGTGGGATGCAGGCACCGGCCCTGTGGGTGAAGTGGTCGGGTATGCGTTGCAGGAATCCGCAACTGATGTCGCGGCGGAACTGACTGCCCTGATCCAGACACAGCGGGCCTATTCGTCTAATGCGAAGGTTATTCAGACTGTGGACGAAATGTTCCAGGAAACGACAAATATCAAACGCTGACTTTGTCTTTTGGTTGAAGAAGGTACCCTGTCATGTCTTTGTCGACAGCGCTCAACTCAGCGGCCAGCGGGCTGCAACTTTCATCGCGTGGCGCGCAGGTCGTGGCCGACAATATTGCAAATGCCAATACCGAAGGTTTTGGCGTGCGCTCCTTGTCGCAAGCGGCGCGTATCACGGGCACTTCCGGCAGTGGCGTAATGATGACGGGTATCGCCCGCGATTCTGATCCTGCCTTGCTGACGGAACTCCGCGGGGCGAATGCGGCGCAGGCAAAGACAGGCAACCTTATGGATTTCTGGGCCAGCATGGAATCCAGCATCGGCATTCCGGGTGATGCAGGTAGCCTTGCAACACGCATCACCAGTTTGGAAAGTGCGTTCAAGCAAGCCTCGGCGCAGCCGGAATCCACCTCGGCCTTGCAAAAAGTCGTGCAAGCCGCAGACAGCCTTGTCACCAAACTCACTGATATCGACAGCGGCTTGCAGCTTTCGCGTGACCGCGCCGATGCAAGCATCGCGCATGATGTGGGCCTTCTGAATTCGATTTTCGATCAGGTCGATAAACTCAATTCCGACATCGCGCGCCAGAAACTTGCAGGCGGGTATCCACACTCACTCGAGGATATGCGTCAGAACCTCATTGACCAGGCCTCATCTATCATCCCGCTGAAAGAGATTTCCCGCCCCGATGGACGTTCCATGCTTCTTGGGGCGGATGGCACTGTTTTTGTCGATCGCGATGTGACGCGTATCGAATTCCAGCGCACCCCTTCCCCTACGGCGGGCGAGTCCGTGGGGGCTGGTGACCTTGGACGCCTTGTGATCAACGGGCGCACTGTGAGTGCAACAAATCCTTTGCTGCAATCCGGCAGTATCGGCAGTGCCTTTGACATCCGCGATGGACTTGCCCCGCAGATGCAACAGCAGCTTGACGAATTCTCTGCTGATCTGGTCAGCAGATTCGCTGATTCCGGGCTAGATGCCAGCATCCCGGCAGGGGCCTTCGGTCTGTTTGCTGTGGCGAATGAAACAACGATGCCCCCAACCTTGGCCGGCATATCGGGCCGACTGGTCGTCAACCCCGCGCTCACCCCTGCGGACAGTTCCAACGCCTGGCGTGTCAGGGACGGGCTTTATGCGGCAACACCTGGCGCTGTGTCAGAAAATGCGGTGATTTCCGGGATGATTGATGCGCTTTCGTCTTTCTCGGCTGTGGGCGCGGGGGGCGGGCCAAACGCGGATGTCCAAGGTCATGCGGCTGCATTTCTTTCGCAGACAGCGACGCAGCGACTGATCGTCGAGACCGAGACTGCCTATACATCTGGCCGTGTTGCGGGGCTTCAGGAACTGCTTGGCGGGCGTGGTGTGGACACGGATGCCGAACTCCAGAAACTTTTGGTTCTGGAAAAATCCTATGCTGCAAATGCACGTGTCATGGCCGCTGCTGATAGCATGCTGCGCACTTTGTTGGAGATGTAAGATGAAACCTCTCGCTCTTGGTGATATGGCGCGCAGCCATGCCTTAAGGCAGAACAGCAATACCGTGAAACGCCAGATGACGTCGTTGCAGCAGGAGCTGATCACCGGGCAGGTCAATGACAAATTGCGCCGTAGCGGTGGCGACGTGGCACTGTTAAGCAGTTTGCAGCGGTCGCTTTCGCTTGCGGAAACAAACAAGGCCAACACTGCCGTGATCTCGACCTATCTGAACACCCAACAAGAAGCGCTTACTCGGGTTTCGGACATTGTCCAGGACAAGGCCGCTTATCTGATCCGGCCCGAACTTTATGCAACTGATGACCGTTTGGCCGGGGCTGTTGACAGAGTGGACGGCGCGCTGCGTGATATCATCACACTTCTGAACACAAAAATCGGGGGGAAAAGCATTTTTGCGGGCAGCAACAGCGACAGGCCCGCCCTGCGCGATGTCGACAGCATGATCAATAGCATTGTCAGCACCATCCCGGCAGGGGCTGACACTTTGACCATCAATCAGCTGGTATCTGATTGGTTTGGCCCCGGTGGCGGATTCGAAAGTGATGATTATCTTGGTGGGCCAGAAAAAACTGGCAATATTTCTCTTGGGAACGGGAATAACCTGCAGTTGAGCCTGACAGCGAATGATGCGGCAATTCGCGGTATTCTGTCCGAATTGGCGAAGGGCGCAGCATTGAAACAAGGGTTGCTGTCGGGGCAGCCAGAACAGCAACGGCAGATGCTGCAAGATATTGGCGCAAATCTGTTTTCGGCCATGTCGGATTTTGAAAATACCCAGGAAAATCTTGGATTGAAACAAGCCTATACCGAAAAAGCGCAGGTCGAAGCAGACGCATCATATACGTCTTCGCAGATAGCTTTAAACACTATGTTGGCTGTCGATGAGTATGATGTGGCGTCGCGCTTGCAAGATGCCATGGCAAGGTTGGATAAAATTTATCTGATGACATCTCGCCTTTCGCGTCTCTCTCTAAGTGAATATCTATGATACATGCTAGATTACTCTTAGTTTTGGTGTCGGTTCTTTTGATTGGACTGGCACCTGCGTTTGCGCAAACCAGGCTGAAAGACATCGTCGAGTTTGACGGTGTCCGTGGAAATGACCTGATAGGGTATGGGTTGGTTGTTGGTCTGAACGGGACCGGCGACGGTGTGCGCAATTCGCCGTTTACCGAAGAAATCATGGTTACTATTCTTGAACGTCTGGGCGTGAATGTTACGGGCGAGCAGTTCCGGCCACGCAATGTCGCCGCTGTTATTGTCACCGCGTCCCTGCCACCCTTCGCGCGTGCGGGGTCGCGCATCGATGTGTCTGTCTCTGCGATCGGGGATGCGTCCAGCCTGCATGGCGGAACGCTTGTGATGACGCCGCTAAATGGCGCTGACGGAAATATCTATGCGGTGGCGCAGGGGGGCATCCTGTCTGGGGGGGTCAGCATCGCGGGAGAGGCCGCTGCCGAAATTCGCGGCGTGCCAACAGCTGGCGTCATTCCCTTCGGCGGAAGAATCGAGCGAGAAGTCGATTTTGTTCTTGGGTCCCTCCGGACGTTGCGCCTGTCGCTCAGGAATGCTGATTTTTCGACGGCCGAAACCATTGAGAGAGCGATCAACACCCAATTCCAGCGCAGCATTGCGACAATGCTGGATTCCGGGACGGTCGAGATTGATGTATCCCGCGCCAATGTTGCGTCTACAGCGCATTTGATCAGCCAGATCGAGAACATTCTGGTTGTCCCGCAGACGCGCGCACGAGTGGTCATGGACCAGCGGTCCGGCACAGTCGTGATCGGGAGTGATGTGAAAATCAGCCATGTTGCGGTCTCTCAAGGGACATTGACATTGCGGGTGGAAGAAGCGCCTGTTGTCGTCCAGCCAAACCCTTTTGCGGCGGGTGAAGCTATCGTTGTTCCAAGAACCCGGGTCGGGATCGAGGATAATGCTGAACTGGCTTTGTTTGAATTACCGGCGGCAACCACATTGACAGATGTTGTTGAAGGGTTGACTGCCTTGGGTGTTGGGCCACGGGAACTGATTGATTTACTTAGCACAATCCACGCTGCCGGGGCCTTGCATGCAGATTTGATTGTGCGCTAACGCCTGCCATCA